>DATANL010000246.1:0-17591 GCA_036266295.1 Pyrinomonadaceae bacterium
GTGCACCGGCTGGACAACATGGCCGCCAAGCCGTCTTCCGGCCCGCATCCACAGGCCGGCATGATCATCGTGCCGTGCTCGATGGGGACACTGGGCGCGATCGCGTCGGGCGCCGGCACCAACCTGATTCATCGCGCGGCCGACGTGACGTTGAAAGAAGGACGCAAACTCGTTTTGGTGCCGCGCGAGACGCCTTACAATGCCATACACCTTGAGAACATGCTGAAGCTTTCCCGGGCCGGCGCACAGATCGTCGCCGCCAGTCCCGGTTTTTATCATCGGCCGCAAACAATCGAAGCGCTGGTCGATCATTTATGTTTTCGGATTCTGGATCAATTTGGAATCCCTCACTCAACGGCGACGAGATGGAAAGGCGAGTGAGCGGGAGCAGTGGCAGTGAGCGGTGGGCTGTGGGCAGTGGGCGGTGGGCGGTGGGCCAGTGGGCTGTGCGCAGTGGGCAGTGGGCAGTGGGCAGTTTTTGGTTTTTAGTTTTTAGTTTGTGAGCTTTGAGGCTTGAATGTTGAATCTGGACCTTGAGTGTTGAGTTTGAATCTTGAATCTTGAATCTTGAATCTTGAATCTTGAATCTTGAATTGGGTTTGAGTCTTAAGTCTGAAATTTAAGATCTGAAATTTGAAATCTTCGATGCCTTCGCTTTCAACAAACATCCGCACGACGCTCGAGATGATTAAGATCGAGCACACGCTGTTCGCATTGCCGTTCGCCTTTCTCGGCGCAGTGCTGGCGGCCCGCGGCATCCCGAGCGCCTGGCAGATTGTATGGATCGTCATCGCCATGGTCGGCGCCCGCTCCACCGCGATGGCCTTCAATCGAATCGCCGACCGCGACTTTGATGCCCGCAATCCGCGGACGAAGATGCGTGCAATTCCAGCAGGCACGCTGTCAGTCGGATTCGTCTGGCTGTTCACCATCGCCAGCGCCACCATCTTCTTCCTGGCGGCGGCGATGCTAAATCGTCTGACGCTGATCCTGGCGCCCGTGGCTCTCGCGAGTGTCGTGCTTTATTCATTCACGAAACGCTGGACGCTACTCTCTCACCTGGTGCTGGGCTGGTGTCTCGGCATTGCGCCGACCGGCGCATGGATCGCGGTGCGCGGCGCGATCGATAGTCCGGTTCCACTTTTGCTTTCCGCAGTAGTGATGCTTTGGACGGCAGGCTTCGACGTGCTTTACGCGTGTCAGGATTATGAATTCGATCGAAGCGAAGGTTTGTATTCGATTCCTGCGCGGTTCGGCGTGGCCCAGTCGTTATGGATCTCGCGCAGTCTGCATCTGGCAGCCTTCGGCGCCCTCGTCGCGTTATACTTTTTGACGAGTCTGGGAGTGCTCGCGGTCATCGGCGTCATCGCCACCGGCGCGCTTTTGATTTATCAGCACACGCTGGTGCGCGCCAACGATTTGAGCCGGCTGAACGCCGCCTTCTTTACTACCAACGCTTTCGTCAGCGTCATTCTGTTTCTGACCTTCGGAAGCGCGGTTTTCCTGAGACGTTAACCATGAGCTTTTCACACGATTCAAAACTCTGCGACATCAGCGCCAAGATCAGAGCCGGCGAGCGGCTTTCGTTTGACGATGGCGTGGCCCTCTTCAATACGGACGACCTGAACGCGTTAGGCAAACTCGCCGACACAGTGCGCAGGCAGAAACATGGCCGCACGACCTACTTCAACGTCAATCGCCACTTCAATCCGACGAACGTCTGTTATGTGGACTGCAAGTTCTGCGGCTTCTTTCGCACGCCGCGCCAGCCGGACGCCTACACGCACAACATCGATGATTCCTTGCGCATCGCCGGTCAGGCGGTCAACGAGGGCGCGACCGAGTTGCACATCACGGGTGGCTTGAACACCAAGCTGCCATTCAGTTACTTCACCGACCTGCTGGCTGCCTTGAAGAAACAATACCCGCAGCTGCATCTGAAGGCATTCACGATGGTCGAGCTGGACCACTTCGCGCGCTTCTACAAGATGAGCGACGAAGACGTCATCAGTCAGCTGATTGATGCCGGACTCGATTCGTGCCCGGGCGGCGGCGCTGAGATTTTTCGCGAGCCCACGCGCTCGATGATCTGTTCGCACAAATGCGACGCGCAACGCTGGCTCGATCTCGCCGGGACCGTGCACGCGGCCGGTCTGAAGACCAACGCCACCATGCTCTACGGCCACATCGAATCGTTCGAGGATCGCGTCGATCACATGGTCCGCCTGCGCGAACAGCAGGACAAATCCGGCGGCTTTCAATGTTTCATTCCGCTGGCTTTTTATCCTGAGAACACGCAGCTGGCCCACCTGCCCGGGCCTTCCGGCATCGATTCATTAAAGACGATGGCCGTCTCACGTCTGATGCTCGACAACTTTCCACACCTCAAGGCTTACTGGGTGATGCTCGGCAAGCGTGTGGCCCAGGTCGCGCTGCACTTCGGCGCCAACGACGTCGATGGCACGATCACTGAAGGCGGTGAATTGACAGAGAGCTATTCAGTCGAATCGAATAACGAAGTGAAGATGACGAAGACCGAATTGATCGGCTTGATTGAAGAAGCCGGTTTTGAAGCAGTCGAGCGCGACACGGTTTACAATCGTGTGAACACGGTGGTAACTGTTGCTTAGTTCAGGCGGATATGCGCGTGGATTCCGCAATATTTGGATGACTTCAAAATTAAACGCAAGCTGAGATTGCGCGCGGACTGTCAGTTTTCGTACGATTAACCACTACGACCAACCCCGAGAAAGCGTTTTCCAATGAGCACGGCTGCAACACAACAACGAACAATATCACTCGCGCATTCACCTGATTCGGACGATGCATTCATGTTCTACGGCCTGGCGACGCACAAGCTCGACACCGGCGATCTGGAATTCAAACATGTCCTGCAAGATATTCAGACTTTGAACGAGGAAGCCCGCAAAGGCACCTACGACGTCACTGCGATCAGCTTTCATGCCTATGCCTACGTGGCTGATAAGTACGCGCTGCTGCCACACGGCGCTTCGATTGGCGATAACTACGGGCCGATCGTGGTGGCGCATAACGAAGTCGATGCGTCCCAAATCTCGAAGCTCAAGATTGCGGTCCCGGGAACGCTGACCAGCGCGTTCCTCGCGTTGAGCATCTTCGAACCCAATTTCGAGTACGAAGTCGTGCCCTTCGATCAAATCATCCAGGCCGTCGTGGATCGAAAGTGCGACGCCGGTCTTTTGATTCATGAGGGCCAGCTCTTTTATCAAACTCACGGGTTGCATAAAGTGCTCGACCTCGGTGAGTGGTGGCACGAGCATACGAATGGTTTGCCTTTGCCGATGGGCGGGAATGCCATTCGCCGTGGACTGGGCGAACCAACCATCAGTGAAGTCTCTGCGCTGCTGCGCGAGAGCATTCAATTCTCGCTTGATAATCGCGAAGATGCTTTGCAGTACGCACTGCAGTTTGCCCGGGACATGGATCCCGGACTGGCCGACCGCTTCGTCGCGATGTGGGTGAATGAACTCACGCTCGATTACACCGAACGCGGCCGCGAAGCGGTGCGGCGTTTGCTCGCCGAAGGCCACGAACGCGGAATAATTCCTCACCTGGTCGACGTGCAATTCGTTACCTAAGCCTGCTGATAAACAGCCCATGCAAATTTCGCCTGCACGTCGCGCTGCGTTTCACATTCTGCGGCGCGTCGAGGACGAGCAGGCGTACGCCTCGGTGTTGCTGGCCGGCGCGGACGTCGATTTGAATTCGAAAGACCGCGCGCTGTGCCGGCAACTGGTGCTGGGGGCGCTGCGACGGCAATTGTGGTTGGATCGGACGGTGGAGCATTTCGCTGGGCGGAAGATCGGCTCGTTCGACCTGGCGGTGGTGATTGCCTTGCGACTCGGTCTTTATCAGCTGCGGTTTCTTTCGCGCATTCCCGCATCAGCGGCCATCAACGAATCTGTCAATCTCGTCAAAGCTGCGCGCGTTAAGTCTGCGGCCGGGCTGGTTAACGCAATCCTGCGACGCGCAACGCGTGAGCCGAATTATGATCCGGCGGCGGACGTTACTGACGAGATCGATAGAGTCTCAATTCAGAGTTCGCACCCGCGCTGGCTGATCGAGCGTTGGGCCGATCAATTTGGATCAGCTGAAGCGACGGCAATTGCCCACGCGAATAACGAACATGGCCCGGTGTCTTTCCGGCTGACGTCGAAGGCACAGCGGACGGCGGAGACTATCGCCGAATTAAGAGCAGCTGGAGTCGAATTAGCTGCGAGTGCAATTGCTCCGGACGCGTGGCGATTGAGAGATTCAGTCGGTTGCGACGAGGCGGGCAGTGATGCGGGCGCACCGCAGGCAAGGATGCCTGCGCTCCTGCGAAAGCTCGCCGACGACGGTCTGATCTATTTTCAAGACGAAGGGTCGCAGCTCGTCGCGCACCTGCTGGACGCGCGTGATGAAATGCGCGTCCTTGATGTCTGTGCGGCGCCGGGCAGTAAGTCAACCCTCATCGCCTCGCTCGCGCCGGCCAGCGAAATCGTCGCCGCCGATCTTTACGAACATCGCGTACGAACCATGAAACAACTCGCCGGCAGACAAGAGGCGAGCCACATAACTTTTGTGATTCACGACGCGACGAAACCTCTCCCCTTTGCGCCCCGCTCATTCGATCGCGTGCTGGTCGATGCGCCGTGTTCGGGAACCGGAACTCTTCGTCACAACCCTGAGATTCGTTGGCGGCTGAAGCCCTCTGACTTCCCTGATCTGACTGGCAAGCAGAAACTGATTCTCAAAAACGCCGCCGACGCGGTTCGTAACGGCGGGCTGCTTTTGTATTCAACCTGTTCGCTGGAAACGGAAGAAAATGAGTCAATTGCTTCGAATTTTCTAGAGCATCACAACGATTTCGAACCCGCGCCCTTATCCGCGCGAGCTGACTTAATCACCAGAATTGGCGCCGTGCGTACGTGGCCGCATCGAGATTCCGCCGACGGATTCTTTGCCATGGCCTTCCGGCGAAAGACCAATTGAGACCTGCGCGCCGTCGCGCAAGCTTGCTATCGCTTAAACCATGCCGCGTGTTAGACTGCGCAAGCTGCTGGTGACCGCTTTCAACTGACCCTGAACCATCGTGTCTGCCATCCGTCAAACATTAACTGTCATAAAACGAATCGCAATCGTCATCGGAATCGCCATCGCGTTTTCGCTGGGATTGCTGGGCGCAATTTATTTGTCTCTGCGCAGTTCTGAGACACGCGTGCCGGACATCGTCGGCAAGGATCGGACCGCCGCGGAAAATACCATCAGCGATGCCGGTTTGAATTTTCGCGTGCGTGCCGAACGCGCCACCGGTGAAGCAAAGCCTGGCACGGTCCTAATCCAACTGCCGCATGCCGGAGAGATCGTAAAAGTCGGCCAGACGGTCGCCGTCGACATTAGCCGTCCGACCAAAGATGGTGAGTATTCGGCGCCGGCTAATGCGAACGCCAACGCCAACGCGCAGAGTTCACCGACGGAACAGGACAATTCCTCTTCGGCGAACAATGCAAACGCCAACGCGAACAAACGGAAGCCTGCAAACAAGAACGCGAACGACAACGCTAACCGGACGGCGAACCGCAACACCAACCGCGCGCTGAACGGCAACGCCAACTCAAACATCACGCCGGTGCACACAAACAGCAATACGACTCCGGCGAATCGCGCAGGCGCGAACACCAACGCGAATCGCCGGCCGCCGGCGGTGCGCACACCGACACCTTGAGCATTTGCCATGATCGAAATAGCCCCATCAATCCTCTCGGCAGATTTCACGCGGCTCGCGGAAGAGATCGCCACAGTTGAGAAAGCCGGCGCCTCTATTCTTCACGTCGACGTGATGGATGGACGTTTCGTGCCGAACATCACCGTCGGCCTTCCGGTGGTGAAAGCGATCGCCAAAGTCACGCGTTTGCCGATCGACGCACACCTGATGATTGTCGAGCCCGGTCAGTACGCGGATAAATTCGCGAAAGCCGGCGCCAGCATGGTTTCAATTCACATCGAGGCCGACGCCAACGCACATCGAACCCTCAGCAGCATCCGCGCGGCCGGAGCGTTAGCGGGCATCGTGATCAACCCGGGCACTTCGCTCGCGGCACTCGACGAAGTCATCAAATTTGCCGATTACGTTTTGGTGATGTCGGTGAATCCGGGCTTTGGCGGCCAGGAATTCATCCCCGAATCGATCGAAAAAGTCCGCCGCTTGCGCAAGATGATTGACGAGCGTGGGCTGAAAACACGCATCGAAATCGACGGCGGCATCAACTCCGATAATATTGCCGAGGTGACCAGTGCGGGCGCCGAGATTATCGTTGCCGGCTCGGCAATTTTCGGCGCGGCAGACCCGGCGGTGGCCTTGCGCGAGATGCGCGAAGCCACGGTTCTGTGGGTTTAGCCGGACAAACTTTCCGCCGAAAATATCATCCGAATCAATCGACAAGCCCTGGGGTTTTCATCCATACTGTCCCGTTAACCGCTTTTTTGGAGGATTTTCAATGTCTTTTAACTTAACGCGAGCCAGCCTCCGCATGTTTTCGCGTCGCATTCTTTTTGCGACGGCGGTGGCCGCGATGATTTTGTCGCTAAATCCGGTCGCCTTCTCGCAAAAAGACAATAAGAGCCAGGCGCAGTCCGGCATGTCCAACGTCCAAAGAATGGATGTCATGCGGTCCAAATTGGAGGCGATGAAGCGTTCGCTCGACAACGCCGCCGCCGCCATGCCCGCGGCTGCCAAGGACGACAAAGCTAAGAATGCTGACGATCCACGCGCGCGATTGATCAGCCTGAGCAAGGAAGTGAACTCGGTGCTGAGTGAAGTCAACGATCTCCATTCACGCGAAGATCGCGCAGACAAATACGACGCCTCGAAGCTTGATGGCCTGGAAACCTCGGTTACCGAGCTGAACACGAGAGTCGATGCTGCTTTAACGGCAACTGCTGGAGCGCGCAAGGCCGGTAGCCAACAAACCGCAGCTGCTTCGCAGACAAAGTCAGACGGCGGCGGCCGGCGACTGTTGGGTTTGTTGCCCGGAAAAAAGAACGACAAATACGCGGAGTTGACCGGCTCCGTTGCGCCGGGACGTGATCGGCAATTATTCCTCGACGCGACCAAAGAAGTCCGCAAGGGTAATCACGATACCGGCCGTTTGCTTTTCACGACCATCATCACCACTTATCCGGATTCACCCTATCTGCCGATGGCCAAGCTGGCGATCGCCGATTCGTTCTATCTCGAAGGAGGCACGAGTTCGTTGATTCAAGCGGCCCAGGCTTACCAGGATTGGCTTACCTATTTCCCGACCGATCCGCTGGCCGACGCCGCGATGCTCAAAGTCGCTGAGGCCGAGATGCGACAAATGGGCCTGCCGGATCGCGAAATCACGCATGCGCGTAAAGCCGAACAGCGGCTGAAGGCGTTGCTGCAGCAGTATCCGCAAACGAAACACCGACCGGAAGTTGAGGAGCGCCTGCGCGAGGTGCAGGACAACCTCGGTGACCACAACTTCTCGATCGCGATCTTCTACCGCGATCGCTACAACGGCAAAAAGGGCGGACTCAAAGGCGCGCAGGACCGGCTGAAAGAGATCGTCGATAAATATCCCAATTACTGTCGACTGGACGAAGTTCTTTACAACTATGCCTGGACCTTTACGGTGGAAGAAGAACCGGACGAGGCCGCGAAGTTGTACCAACAACTGGTGCGCGATTATCCGAACAGCCAATTCGTGGACAAGGCCAAGGAGCAATTGAACATTATCGGCGCGGCGATTCCTGAACCCGATCCGATCAAGAAGACTTTGGCGCCGTGCGCAAAGCCGGGCTTCGTCTCAAACATGATGCAGCAAATCACCGGCAGTGCGAACGTCACCACCAGCAATGAAGGCATTCTGATCACGAAGCACGGTGAAGGCACGGACTTGATCGATAAGGCGATTCAGAACAACGGGCAGATTTCCGAAGGCGATATCAAGGTCTATCAAACCCCGAAGCAGCCGGCGTACGACAACAAACCGTCCAACAAACCGGCATCGACGACGCCGCCGAAATCGACCAATCCAGCGCCTGATACAAATGCTTCGGCGCGTCCCAAATCAACTCAATCACCTACGCCGCAACCTTGAAGCAATCGAGGTCACGAACTCAGCGCAGGAATTAAGTCTGTCGCGGCAACGCTTCCAACGTTGCCGCGACATTCTATTTTCACGTATCCTCACCGCAAATGACGGAGCCAAACCTTTCTGACGAACTGTCGCGACGACACCGCACCGCGACCATGTTCGTGCTCGGTTTTCTCATTCTCGATGTTGTCTTGCTGGTGACGGCGTACCTGGCGGCAGATCGACTCTATCGGCCGCGCGATCCTTCATTGGGGGTGGGCCTCTGGATCGCGATTCTGGTCTTCGGCCTCGGCGCTTTCGTGCTGCGCCGCACCAAATTCGCCGCGATGCGTCTCAAGGACATCGCAGCGTTGAAGGGCATGTCCGGATTGTTAAAGACCCTGCAGGACACGACAGTTCAGGTCGCCTGCATTGGTGGGGCAATCGGATTGATGGGTTTCATGTTGGTGATTCTCAGCGGCGACTGGACCTACACCCTGCGGGCCATCGGCGTTTCCATCATCGTGCTGTTTTATGGGTATCCCTTCCGCAGCGCCTGGGAACGTGTAGCCCGACAATTGGCGCCCGAATAAGAATCGTTCACGAAGAAATAGCTGCACGCACTACCACTTTGCCCCTTGCACCGATGCGAATGATCGGTGCCCGATATGCGACGTGATCGACTGATCAGCGCGCCGTCATATCTTGCCAATCGCTCACCAAATTATTGCCGCACGACAGAACTGTTGCAGCTCGGATTCAATTTTCTTAAATAGCCGGCGAATGAGTGGTTCCCGAATTCAGCGGCGTCGCAGTTGCAACTATACCCGGCGAGATTTAAGAACCAAGGGGGATACCATGAAGAAAACGCTTCTTATATTCGCAATGTTGCTCTCCTCGTTTGCTTTTGTGCCGTCGACGCAGGCGGCTGAAGTGAAGACGGGCGCGGTACTCAACGCGCCGCAACTTCGCATTCAAATCGGTCGCCGTCATCGCCGCAATTGGGAACGCCGGCGTGACTGGGCCTATGGCGATCGCGTCGGTTACGGCCGTACGTTCACGCGTGACGTCCGATACGGTTTCCGCACTTATCGCGAAACGTATCAGGTCGTGAATGGACGGACCATGTTGATTAGCCGTGTCAGAGTCTACTAACGGGTCGACACCTGGAAATGAAAAAGCCGCGACTCGGAATCTGCGAGCCGCGGCTTTTCTCTTTTCTGTTGATCGGTCTTAGTTAACCGACGGACTGGATGGCACGCGCGGAGCGGCTGCTGCAGCTGACGGCATCGTAATTTGTTTGCCGCCGCTGCGACGACGCAGAAAGCTCGTTCCATCTTCCTTCGAAACTAACCCTCTCTGCATCAGGTCCTGAACCGCGCCGTCGAATGTCACCATGCCCTGGGCGCGTCCCGTTTGCATCACATTAGCGATCTGATGAGTCTTCCCTTCCCGGATTAGATTTGCCACGGCCGGAACGTTAACCAGAATTTCGGCGGCTGCGACGCGGCCTTGATGATCAGGACGCGGCAGCAAAGCCTGGGCGACCACGCCACGCAGACTCTCGGACAACATGACGCGAATCTGCGTCTGCTGCGCTTCGGGGAAAACGTCGATGACGCGATCGATGGTCTTGATCGCGCTGTTCGTATGCAGTGTGCCGAATACCAGGTGGCCAGTCTCGGCGGCCGTGATGGCCATCGAAACCGTTTCCAAGTCGCGCATTTCACCCAGCAGAATAATGTCAGGATCCTCGCGCAGCGCCGCTCTTAGCGCATTGCCGAAAGACTTTGTGTGGCTATCGACTTCTCTCTGGCTGACCAGGCTGCTCTGATTGTTGTGAACGAATTCGATCGGATCCTCAATCGTGATGATGTGGGCCTTTTCGTTCATGTTGATGGTGTGAATCATCGCCGCCAACGTCGTGCTCTTGCCCGAACCTGTCGGCCCCGTCACCAGAATCAAGCCTTCCGACGCATCGATGAGTTGCGCGAGCTGCTTTGGCAGACCCAACTCTTCGATCGTCTTAATCTCTTCGGGTATCAGCCGAAACACGGCTGAGATACCGTGACGTTGCATGAAGACGTTTACGCGAAAGCGTCCGATCCCTTCCAGCGGATAACTCAGATCCAAATCCCAGTGCTCCTTTATACGCTCGCGCTGCTTGTCGTTGAGGATTTCGAAAATCAGGCTCTCGGCCGTCTCGGGTGTGACCTCGCGATAGTTCAGCTTCGTCATGTCGCCATGAATGCGCATGTAAGGCGCCGAGGCCGAGGTGAGGTGCAGATCCGAGGCGCCCCGCTGTTTCATTTCTCTGAGGAGTTCGTCTAGTCGTGCCATAGTTTGATTGTCTCAGGATTCATTCAGCCTGTGCCGATATCCGCTTTGATTAACCTTGGTGGGTTCGGAAAGGAGGCTGCTTTGGAGCTTGGTCGACGCCGGACGGCGTCTTGAATTAAGGCAGCAGTCAGCTGCACTAAAACAATATAACAAACCGAACGGGGCTGTGCCTAGATTTAAATTTCAGTCGTCGCGCACTTCCCTCAACACACCTCACGGCTGGGAGACCGACTTCCGCGCCGTGTCACTGAAGGTGTCAATCTGAACGACCGGCTTCGGCAAAATCCAGCAAAATCCCTGCATTTCCGAGAATTCTGCTGCTGGCACTGGCGTTGCAATGGCGTTAGCGCGCGATGCGTCAGACGCACCGCCAAACCGCGAGGGAGATAACGGTCACGTGAAATTGATGGATGAAAAAATCAAGCCCACCGCGCCGGCCGCCCGAGCCAGGCAAGATGGTCGCTCGGTCGTTGAAGCGCTGATGGTCCTTACCATCGCGGGCATTCTCACTTCAGTCGCCGTTCCGCAGATGCTTTCCGCGCGACGACTCATCAGGGCAAGTTCGATGGCGCGTGAAGTTGCCTCGCAATTGCGATTCGCGCGTCAAACCGCGATGACCCAGAGACAAGCGATCACGTTTCAATACGACAATTCCACTAAGACGGTAAAGATCTTCGATCATAACAACACCAACAACGCCAACGCCGGATGCAACATGACCGGCGTACAAGTGCTGTCGGCATCCGGTTATCCAAATACAGTGTGCACGACGTTATTGACGACTGTGCCGCTCGCTACTGCGAACTTCGCGACCGAACTGACCTATGGAATTCCGTCGGGCATTACGAATACGACGCTCGACGATGGAAATACTCTGACCGCGTTGTCGGGTACGGGTCTGGTCAACATCACATTTCAAGCAGATGGAACCGTCGTCGATAACACCGGGACTTTCCGATCCGCATCGTTGTTCTTCTACAACAGCCAGGTTCCGACGCAGACCGCTTCCGCCATTTCAATTCTAGGCGCAGCGGGCCGAGTCAAGGTCTGGAGGTACAGCACCAGTGCAAGCAAATTCGCCGAATAAGCGCAAATCGCAAACCGGTAGACTGAACCCGGAAGCCGGCGTGACCATTCTGGAAATGGCTATCGCGACGATCATTCTGTCGGTCGGCCTGTTCGCCCTGGCCGCGTCGATCGGCTACGCGATCGCCGTCAGCAATAAAGGACGGAACCTCACGAATACGAAGCTGGTCGCCGTGTCGATGCTCGAGCAGATGGAAACGCTGCGCAACACCGGACGATTGACCTTTGGCCAGATCGCCAATGTCGGCGCCGTGGACAACACCAACGCAACTCGAAATTTCGCGGGCTTCCCGACCGGGTTTCAGCCGGTATCGATCAATCCGGGGCCGGACGGAATCTTCGGCACCTCGGACGATTTGATGGATCCCACGACGACCCCGCCTCAGACTCAGCCGACGTGGGCCATATCTGGTTGTTCGCGTGAAATTGTAATCACGAACCTGAGCAGCACGCTGAAACGCGTGCAGGTCACTCTTCAGTATCAAGACTCCGGCGGGCAGACGCGCAATCTCGTCGCCGTCAGTTATCTCAACGACGATACGCGCAGCAACTTCAGATAATTCCCGAGAGACGACGGTATGAATTTCAAAATCAACAAAGGCCGCCAGGAAGGCTATAGCATGCTGGAGTTGTTCGTGGCGCTCGGCTGCATGCTGGTCGTTGGCGCGGCGTCGCTGGCCCTGGTCGGCAACAGCATCAAGTTCGCAAATTCAACTTACAACCTCACTGACGCTGAGCAATCGCTCCGCAACGCACACGAAGTTATCAACCGGGACCTGACCAATGCCGGCGACGGCTTACGGGGGATTGGCACCATCACCGCACCGGTCGCGTTCGTCCAGTCTTACATGACTCGCACGCCGGTGACCTGTAACGACGCGAACTTTCCCTGTATCGGCATTGTGACGTCGGATGATTCAATTCCCGCGAGCACGGCGATTCCCCAGTCGAGTCCGGCTGCAACCTTTCAAACGGGCAGCGATCGAATTTCGATGCTGATCCGCGACACCAACTTCAACTCGGGAAACAGTGTGTCGTTGTTCGCCGGCAAAATCAGCGTGAGCGGCGCGAGTACGGTCATGGTCGTAGGCGCCACCGAAATTGGCTTGTTCCAGGTTGGCGAAATCTACGCGTTAACTTCGCAAAGCAGCGCCGCGTTCGGCGTGGTGTCGGCCATTGACGCCACGAACAAGAAGGTTACCTTGACCAACGGCGACGCCTACGGCCTTAACCAAAACAGCGCGACGTCTTCGATTTCGCAAGTGGCGACGTTTGTTGCCGGGTTGAACTCATCGCCGGTGGCCGTCATGCGGCTCCAGATTATTCAGTACTACGTTACGTCGACCGGCTTATTGATGCGGCGGGTAATCGGCGTCGCGGGCGCGGGATTCAATGACACGGTTGTCGCCGAACACGTAAGCGGTCTCGGGTTCCGGTATTTGACGAATCTTACCGATGCCAACGGCAATGTTGTTCAGCCGATGGGGGCCCTTGGCTCTTCGAGTGAGCAAAACGCAGTACGTGAAGTCGAAACTTCCATCAGTCTCGAAACTGTCGGAGCCGTCAATGCTGTCACCAACGCGAACGCCAGCACGAACACGTGTGGCGCCAACGCCAATGGGAAACAGAATATCTGTTCGACGACACATACCACGGTCCGCAATCTGCAGTTTCGCCAGGCGCTCAGTCCGTGACGAACAACTTACTTATGCAAACCGATCAATCGACGATGCTGCAATCAGGAGTTCTCATGCGCACCATCATTTCAAATTCTGTGAAAGCCGGCCGCGATGAACGCGGCGGTGCACTGCTGACTTCATTAATCATCATGTCGTTGCTGGCAGCCGTCAGCATGACGGTGCTGGCCGTTGTCACGCATGAATCGCGAATTGCCGGCAGCGACTTACGGCGCACCCAGACTTTCTACGCCGCCGCCGCTTGCAGCGAAAAGATGACGAGCGATTTCTCGGCGATATTCACCAAGACGTCAAATCCGTCGCAGTCCCAGCTTGACGCGGTCGCCGCCGCATATCCATCGGAACTTGTCAGCGAGGGATTCTCTTTCAGCAAACCCAATGGCACCCCGAGTGGATCCGTCCTACCCGACGCCGCCGCACCGTCAGGAATGGTGACTATCCCTTCGGGCGCGTTCTCGGGATTGGTCGCTTCAGTAAAACCGTACATCGTGGACTGCACGGCGCGCCAAACTGCAACCGGCGCGGAAGTCCATCTGCAACGCAAGATTAACAATTATCTCGTGCCGATCTTTCAGTTCGGCATGTTCAGTAACGACGATCTCGAAGTTCATCCCGGCCCACAGTTCACTTTCAACGGCCGCGTACATGCGAACGGCAATCTCTATGTGAGCGGCACCACGACTTTTCTTTCGAAGGTCACCACCGCAAACGAACTGGTAGTTGATGTGCTGCGGAACGGCAACACCCATGCCCAGGCGATGAATGTGAAGGTTGGATCGACCATGGTGCCGTTGACGATGGGCAGTACTGTCAATGGTCCAAATTTTTCAGGCGCCACCTCGGGCAATCGCGGTTACTTTCCGGATGCGCCCAGCGGCTCGGCCAACGCCGCGTGGGATACAGCTTCCGTAGCTGCGGCTTCAGGTGTCGCAAACCGTTTCGGCGGCCAGGTCCTGACGCGCAGCACCGGCGGTGTGCCGCTGCTTTTGCCGATGCAACTCGAAGGCAACCTGACCCGCGAGATCATCAAGCGTGTGCTGCCAACTGACACCTCGATACTGCGAGAATCGAGGTATCAATCGAAGGCCCAGATCCGAATTCTGATTGATGACGAAGGAAATTCAGCCACCGATGCGGCTGGAGTTCCGACGACGCAAGGCGTCTATCTTTCGACCTTCAACCCAATTCCGATGCCGGCCGGCGCCACCAACAATACCCCCGGCTCGCATGGTGGCGGTCGCGCATTATGGCGAATCTTTGACAACAACACGGCCGAGAGCAACAGCTACAACGAAGGCACCTCGCCACGCAGTTGGAACCTGCAACAACAGAACGGCTCGGCGGTCCAGGCCGATACGGTGCGCGGCATCAAGGCCCCGCCGCCGGTTAAAGCCATCACCAGTGTTACCAAGAGTGGGAGCAGCAGCCTGATCACGGTCACGACCAATACCAATCATGGATTCTCGACGGGAGATCAGGTCTACATCGCGAACCTGGTGGGCGCGCCCCAAGCTCTCGGCGGCTGGACCATCACCAAAACGAGCAATACCAGCTTTACTCTGAACGGCACGAACACTTCTGCCTACAATTTTACGGTTGCCTATACCGCCAACACCGGCACGGTATATTCATTTAGCGCGGTTCCGAAGTCGTCGAATGGATACGCGATTCCTCCGGGCGCCGGAATCACCGGCCATATCTTGATTCAGATTGTCGATGCCAATGGCGTCGCGCGCGACGTGACTACCGAAGTCCTCAGCCTCGGCATGACTGAAGGCGAACCGAACGGCATTGTCTACCTGCAACGTCCGTTGTGGGCGGCCTACACTCAAGGCAGTCGCGATGCGAGCGGCTTGAGCAATCCCGCCTTCAATGGTGATCCGGCGTATACCAATTGTCTGACTGACATTATGAACCTGACGCGTAAGGGCGCGGATGGCGAAATCAAAATCGCGTCCGGCTATCCGGCACAGGATGCGACGTATGGTTATCTGACTAATATCGTTGACGACACGCCTTCGGGTTCCCAACCCGTTCGGTCCGACATGCCCGGCGGCATTCCGGATGACGGCGTCTGCGCGGCCAGTGCTCAGCCCGTGATGTGCCAGTTGCTTTCAGACTGGGGCACCAGCGATTGGAGCAAGAACAGAAACTGGAATGCGATTGTGCCGATTAACGTCTATAACGTGCGTGAAGGCCGCATCAACACCTCGCTCGCCTCGGGCAGTGTGTGGGAACGCGGCATCACCAACGTGATCGAAATCAACATGCACAACCTGGCCCGCTGGGTTGACGGCGTGTATGACAACAACCTGTTGCTGGGCACTAACGCAGTCAGCAGCAACGTTGCGGCCCCTGATGGTTACACTATTTACATTTCGGATCGACGCGGTGACGACGTCAAATCGATGACCGTCAACGGCACGACCTTCAATGCCACCAATGGAATGGTAGACAACGAAGATATCTATGGGCCGAACGGAGCGCTCGACTGGGGCGAAGACGTTCAGCAAAAGAACGTGCTGGTCAAAGATACGAACGAACTTCCTGATCCCGCTGTGCTCACCACTGTCTCACCGGGCTACGGCACCGACATCAACAAACGCGCGGTGGCCGTGAACGATTGGGTGAATCTCGATTCGACCGGTGTGAATCACAAGATGTTTCGCAACGCAGTCCGTCTCTTCAACGGCGAGAACCTTTGGATCAGCGGCGGCGCCGGCAAACTCTCAGCCACCAAGGGTCTGACCATTGCCACCGAAAATATGGTTTACATCTGGGGCAACTACAATACGACCGGCATTAACGCCAATCCGCCCGACGGCACAGCCTCTCTGAATGACACGAGCAATGGTTATTACTACCTTGGCAACCAGGTGCCGGCGTCGATTGTCTCCGACGCCTTCTTCCCGTTGTCCAAGACTTTCTTTGACAGCGAGACCGCGATGTACCCCGACGACTTCAGCAAGAGGTCGGCGGATCGATCTCCGACTTATGCGCAACAGACTTCGGTCCGGGCAGCGATTATCGCCGGCAACAACCTGTCTGCGTTGGCAGCCAGCCCCGACGCCGGCAACGCGGCTACGGGCGAATCGAGATTGTCCGGTGGTATGCACAACTTCCCGCGGTTCCTCGAGGATTGGTCGGCACGTTGGAACTTTGTCGGGTCACTGATTCCGCTTTACCATTCGACCCAGGCCGTCGGCCCCTACAATGCCGACAGCTCGATCTATGGACCGCCGATCCGCAACTGGGCCTTCGACATTACCTTTACGGACCCGACTAAACTTCCGCCCTCGACACCGCTGTTCCAACACATCGAGCCGACCGGATTCAAACAAGTCCTGTGATCATTAGTTGGTCGAAGGAATCAGCAAAATGAGTGCGGATCCCACATCCCTTTCAAACGCCAACCCAGTTGCGCCCGATCCTATGCTGTCGCTAAAGCGGCAGCTCGAGGCACAGACTGCCCTGTGCGCGAAATACGCTGCCTCAGAGCAAATCTGGGAAGCGATGATCGATGCCGGCTCGGACGCGGTCTACGTCTTCGGTAGCGACCGCCGGCTAATGCGCATGAATCAGGCAGCCGAACGGCTGGAATCGGCGCAACGTCTGTTTCTGACGGGCCGCCGCTGTTGCGAGATGTTCTGGCATGTTGACGATGGCAAATGCATGGTCGACCGCGCGCTGGAACGTTCAATGCCCGTCGAAGTTGAAATCCCGCTGCAGAGCGATGCGAAGCGGACACTCGTGGTGAGGGTGATCCCGCCCCGGGCCAATGGCGAGCGCGGCGACCGCGGCTCGCGCTGCCTGGTAATCGCGCGCGACATCACCGAATTAAGAAATGCGGAACGCGAAGCAAACAAGCATCGCGCGTCTTTGGCCAGCCTGGTCGATCTGGCTCCCGCCGAAATCTATACCATCGACGGCAGCATGCGCGTCACCTGGATGAACAAGCGTGCTGAAATCGGCACGGGGCTGACTCCGTCAGTCATTCTCAGTCGCGATTTCTGTACGTTCGTATCGTCCGAATCAAAAGACGAAGCTCACACGATGCTGCAATGCGCGATGACCGGCCTCGAGAGTCAGGCTGAAATCACCACGCAGTGCGGCGACGGCCGTGAACGTTACATGGACGCCTATGCTTCGCCGCTTTGGCAGGACGGCAACATCAGCGGCGCCATGGTTTTCATGAGCGATATGACCGAACGAAAGATGGCCCGCGAACGCGCCGCTCGCTCGGACAAGTTGCGCGCGCTCGGCGAGTTGGCCGCCGGCGTCGCCCACAACGTCAATAATTCGTAGACGGTCATTCAGGGCCGATCGCAACTGATGTCGATCAACGACT
>DATANL010000247.1:0-4538 GCA_036266295.1 Pyrinomonadaceae bacterium
TTCGTCCCAAACCGGTTGCACGCGAAACTCGCCTTTGTTGAGCGTACCGTCGACGCGCAATTCGATCGCGAACGACTTCGTTTGCAATTGAACCGTGCCGGCCAATTCGCGCGCGCGCTCAGAGAGCACGTGAAACAAACCCTGCTCGAGGCCGCGCCGCTTATCGCCCTGCCATTCCTTGTCGTCGTCGTTGCTCAGATAAACGATGTACTCGCGCGGAATGTAGGTAGGACCGCCGGGCGGGGTGAACATCTCGCGCTGCATGCACGCCTCGACTTCCCGCGCGATCTTTACGAGAAACTCTTCCCAGACGCGACGCGGCTTAGTGTGCTCGTCGGCTTCTTCCAGAATGTCGTCGGCGGTTTCACCGTCGATCCAACGTCGAATTGATTCGATTAGGCCCATGCTTTAGTAATAGTGAATAGTAAATCGTGCATCGCAAATAGAGAAGTCGAGTCGGCGCGTTTCCATCTACGATTCACAATTCAACACAGTTCAGTCAAACTTTAAGAACGTTCGGTTCAGCCAGCCCCGATCTTGCGAGGACGCATCCTCCTTGGGCCGGCCATGTTGCAGCACCTGAACTTCACACCAGGTGCTGTTCGGCGTCATCGTCAGAATTTGAACTCGCGAGCCGGACTCAGCCAGGCCGATGACATCCGTTTGCCGATTCGGACCAGCGCGCAAATTCACGTCGGTGGTGGTCACGGCCTGCCGCCCCGTATCGGTGATCGGCGTGGTCTGCTGCGCGCTGCGCTGCCTGATTAACGAGCGAACATACGCGCCGGTGGCCACAAGCAAACCAGCGAAACATAACACAAGCGCGACCCCGACTACGAAGTTGCGGCCGCGCTTCTGATTTCGCGCTACCACGATCGAAGCGGCCGAGCGCTCAGCCGATCCGTTCTGCGCAACCGGCACGTTGACCCGCCCGGACTCGACCCCGGCAAGTTCGTGCGCCAGCGCGTCAGCATACGTCCCGCGAACCGGCACCACGATGCGGGGCCTGGGGCCAAGCGCTTCCGCCTTTTGTTGCTGCAACTCGCGTGAAGTTTCAAAACGCGGTCGCGGCGGAGCTACGGCCGTCACAGGTTCATCGACCTTAAGATCAGCACTGATGCGGCGGTGTGCCTCGGCGCCGGCGAGCTGCTGCGTCACCGGCATCGGCACATCATTCAAATCTTCCCAGAACTCTCTAACAGTCTGATAACGGTCACGCGGTCGTGTCTGCGTGGCTCGTTCCAGCACGCGCAAGAGGGAAGTGGCCCACGGCTGAAACGATACCGGCGCGGGCAATTCAGTAATCGGTTGATGCGCAAACGAGCGCGGCGAGACTCCGCAAATCATCGTGTAGGTGGTCTTCGCCAGCGAGTAGATGTCGGCGGCCGGCGTGAGCGTGGCCGATTTCAGCGAACCGGTAATGTCGAGCTGCGCGGTTTGGACCAGCGGATTATGTTCGGGCGCGGCATAGATGTTCGTGCCGACGCGAGTGATGGCGCCGTCGGATGCCTCAATTCGGGCGACGCCAAAATCGGCGATCTTCATGGTTTGATGATCGGCGGTCAGCAGCAGGTTCTGAGGTTTGATGTCGCGATGGATCACTCCGCATTCGTGCGCATGCGCGAGTCCGGCACAAACCTGTTGCAGAAAATAAAGCGTCCGATCAAGTGTCAGTGCCTCGGCCCGGCAGAGCTTCGCGAGATCGCCGCCACCCAGGTATTCCAAAACCAGATAATGAAATGCCGTGCCGTTGAGATCGAGTGCCGTACCGTGACCGAGACGACTGATGATATTGGGATGTCGCACGCGATCGAGCGCCACGGCTTCGTTCTGAAAATTCTGAATCAGCGTCTGTTCGAGGTCCGAATCCTGATAGCCCTGCAGCAAAACATTGAGCGCTTTGATCACCACGCGGCGAAACTGTTCATCGGTCGCCGCGTTGTCCCGGGCGAGATAGATCTCCGCATAGCTGCCGCGGCCCAGACATTCTTCGAGGTCGTAACGACCATCGAGCCTGCACTGGAGAAGCTTGAGTTCTGTCATTGCGCGTGAGCGTTACTTCTGAGGAGCTTCGCGCTTAAGGCCAAGAGTTTCGTCGAGAATGCGAATGGCTTTCTCCTCAGCCATCGCGGTTTGTTGCGTTAAGTTCGTAGAAGTTTTGTCCAGCTTCAAAGTCGCTGCGGCGTCGGCCAGTTTCAGCTCCGACTCCAGAGAGAGTGCGGGTTTGTTTTCCGTGCGAACATTGTTGATTGCCGTCGCGAAAGCTTCTGAGGCGCCGCGGTGATCTCCGGTTTGGGTAAGCGCGCGGCCATAAAGATAAAGAAACTCCGGATCTTTGGAATCGGCCGGCGCGGTGATCGATTCCTTCGTAAGCTGCGGCTGCACCGCCTCGTTCAGCCACTTCTGCGGATCGGCGTCGACGGCCGCGCGCTTTGCGGCGAACGTCGATTCCGGCGAAGGACTGGGTTGAACGTTTGTGGTTGCCAGCATGGCATGCTTCTGACGCTGATAAATCATTCCGGCATAGAACGCGCCGGCCGCGGCAGCAATGAACAGCAGGAAAACGAGAACGCGGAAAACACCGCGCCCGGCGCGGGCCCTGGTGGCAACGACGCTGGCCGTCGCAGTTGGTTCGACTGGCGATGGCGGCGGGAAGGCGATGCGCGAAGCCGGGGTTAATTGTGTCGTACTGTCAGCGATCACGGCGGTTGCGGCCTGCGGAACCTCAGTAGGTTCGAGATCGAACGATGCAGTTGCCTCATCCTCGATGGCATGTCGTTCAAATTTTGGTGTGCCGACCTGAACAATGACCGCGGTCAAATTGTCTTCCGCGCCTCGTTGATAACAGCGCCGCTTCATTTCTTCGCATAGCTGCGGTGGCGTCCCTTCACTCGTGAGCAAGTCGCGGAGTTCGTAATCGGGAATGTGACGAGTGATGCCGTCAGTGCAGAGCAGGAAGGCGCTGCCGTCATCGACTTCGATCACTTTCATGTCGGCTTCGACTGAATCCTCGGCGCCGAGGGCACGGCTGATGACGTTCTTGCTGGGATGATTCGCGGCCTGCTCAGGGGTCATGCGGCCCGCGCGCACCTCTTCTTCGACAATCGAGTGATCTTCAGTTTCGCGATGAAGCTGTCCGTCGGGGGTGATCCGGTAAAGTCTCGAATCGCCGACGTGGCCAATCGTTGCTCGATTGCCGTCGATGTGGAGCGCGACGAGCGTCGTCGCCATCATTGAGAAGCGCGCGTTGTCCTGGGCCATCTGATGGATCGAGCTGTTGGCGCGCTGGATTGCCAGCTCCATCAGGTCCTCGACGTCCTCGCCATCTTTAACCTTGTGGAAAGCGTCGTTGAGCACGTCGACGGCGGTCTGCGAGGCGACTTCGCCGGCTTCGGCGCCGCCCACTCCGTCCGCCACGACAAAAATGCCGCGTTCAGCATCGGCGAGATATGAATCTTCGTTGAGCGGACGCTTCTCACTGAGTCCGCGATCCGAGATCGAGCCGACTTCGATCTTATTTGATGGTGATGCAGTACTCATTCGACTGCCTCCAGTTGAATCTGGCTCTCGGGTTCTTGTGTAATCCTGGCGACGGCGCGCGCGTCCTGCGCATTGCGATGTGAGAAAGCCATCAGCATGCCCAGCATGCCGAAACTGGTAATCAGGCTAAATCCACCGTGACTAACAAACGGCAAGGTGATGCCCGTCATGGGCAGCGCGCGCGTAATGCCGCCGATATTTACCAGCGCCTGAATGCCTATGAATGCCGTTAAGCCCGCGGCACATAACTTCGTAAACATATCACGCGCGTCGATTGAAGTGCGAATTCCTGCGATCACAAAAATGATTATGGCGAGAACCACCAGCGCCCCTCCGAGGAGGCCCATTTCCTCAGCGATTGCGGCATAAACGTAGTCAGAGTCCGCAATGGGAATCACCTCCGGGAAGCCCAACCCCAGGCCGCGTCCCGTCGTTTTCCCGGACGCAATTCCGAAGATCGCCTGGGCCGGTTGGAAGGCAAGCTTGTCGAACCAAATGTCGTTGTTGACGCTCTTCTTCATGGCCTCGCTTTGGTCGGCGAGCTCTTTCATGCGCGGGTCTTTGGCCAGCGCGTCGTCGTAATCTTTCTTCCACCAGGAGGTCTCGGGCGAAGGCGGATCGAATCCGTCGAGCCAGAGATGAAATCGCTGCTGGATGCGCGCCGGCAACGCGTGTTGCACCGGTCGTGCGAGCGTCGGAATCATCGGAAACTTTTCCTGGACGTCGCGCGGGAGCGCGCCCACGACGAGGATCGAAATTACCAGAAAGACCGAGCCTACAAAGACGAGCAGTTGCGGCCACCTCCGTACTGCGACGAGATATAAGGTGGCGTAGGCGCCGCTGAAGATCAGCATCTGGCCGAAGTCCTTCAGCGCAAAGAACGGGATGAAGGGAATCGCGGCCATCACAATCAGGGGTACGACGTCGCGTGCGCGCGGGACACCCCAGTACGTCCGCCCCAGGTCTTTGTAACGCGCCGTGAGAATACCGGCAAAGCC
>DATANL010000248.1:0-23797 GCA_036266295.1 Pyrinomonadaceae bacterium
CGATCGGTGATGTAGCGATTCGACAGCGTTGCCGCCGCCACGATCGCCGAGTCCTTGATACGCACGCCGTGGTGAACTTCGTAGCGTTCTTTCAGTCCGCGCAGAATCGCGATCGTGTCTTCGACAGTCGGTTCGCCCACATAAATCTGCTGAAAACGTCGTTCGAGGGCCGCATCTTTTTCGATGTACTTCTTGTACTCGTTCAGCGTCGTCGCCCCGACGCAACGCAGCTCGCCCCGCGCCAACGCGGGCTTCAACATGTTCGAAGCGTCGATCGCCCCTTCCGCGGCGCCGGCGCCGACCAGCGTGTGCAGCTCATCAATGAAAAGAATGATTTGACCCTGCGCGTTTTCGATTTCCTTGAGGACAGCTTTGAGGCGATCTTCAAACTCGCCGCGATACTTTGCGCCCGCCAACATCGATCCGAGATCAAGACCGACCAGGCGCTTGTTCCGTAGAGTCTCGGGTACATCGCCTGAGACAATTCGCTGCGCCAGACCTTCGACTATCGCGGTCTTTCCGACTCCGGGCTCGCCGATGAGCACGGGGTTGTTCTTGGTGCGTCGCGAAAGGACCTGAATCGTGCGCCGTATTTCATCATCGCGACCAATGACCGGATCGAGTTTGCCGCGACGCGCAGCATCAGTCAGATCGCGCGCGTACTTCGATAACGCCTGGTAATTCGCCTCGGCATTCTGATCGGTGATGCGCGCGCCGCCACGCGTTTGGTCGATGGCTTTCTGCAAGTCTTCCGGATTCACGCCGTGTTGACGCAAGAGCTTTCCGGCAGCGCCATCTTTCTCTTCCGTGATCGCCAGCAGCAGATGCTCAGTCGAGATGAACTCGTCCTGCATTTTCTCGGCCCGCTTTTGCGACGCCGTGAATATCTGCGTGAGCCGCGGACTGAAATATTGCTGGCCACCCTGCACACGCGGCAAACGGCCGACTGCCGCCTCGCAATCGTTCTTGATCACCGTCACGTTAGCGCCCAGTTTGCCGAGCAGCGGGCGCACGATTCCTTCGGGCTGATCGAGCATGGCACAGAGAATGTGTTCCGGCTCAACCTGCTGATTCTGATTGCGCTCAGCGAGTTCAATGCCCGCCTGGATTGCTTCCTGTCCTCTGAGTGTGAATTTCTCTAAACGCATAGCTGCACTAATGAAACTGTCCTTCTACGAATGGCGATTAATATTTTCTGCCTCCATCAATCTTTCTGCAAACCGGAAAGAAAAAGGGCGACTGGCGAATATCTGCCGTCGCCCCGTCAAAGTTTTGAGATACCAACTAGCCTTTGGCTGAAGCAGCCTTCGAACCTTCCGTCCTGGCTTCGATCGTCTTCGGCAGATCGCCGTCACTCTTGACTTCGATGCGGCGAGCTTTGGTCTCTTCTCGCTTCGGTAGCGTTACGCGGAGAACGCCATTTTTGTATTCGGCGTTCGCGGCGTCAGGACTGACCGTATTCGGCAAAGTGAACGAGCGCGTGAAACTGCCATAGGCTCTCTCGACGCGATGATAATTGTCTGACTCGTTCTTCTTCTCGAACTGACGCTGGCCGCGCAGTGTGATGACGTTGTTCTCGACCGAAAGATCGAAATCCTCACGTTTCATCCCGGGCAGTTCCGCCTCGAGGACGATTCCGTCTTTGTTCTCATAGATATCGACGCTCGGACTCCAGGCCCCGCGCGCGATGCCTTCCTCGTCGAACGAACGGGGCATGCTGCCGGTAAACAGACGATTCACTTCTTCCTGAAGTGTGCGCAAGTCACGAAACGGGTCATAACGAACGATACTCATATTCAAGTCCTCCAGAATTCCTTGTAGGTTGTGCAGGCCTGACTCGCCTGAGCACGTTGCGATAATAAATGCTGAGTGCGATGTTGTCAAGTATGCCCAACACTGCGAGAATGCTCAGGAAATGGGCAAAGGAGAGGGGGCGTCGATGTATCTAGCGGAGACCGAAGAAGCGCTTGATTGACGAAAGGAGGCCAGCGGTTTCCTGGATGCTCGGTTGAGCTGAGGCCGAGTCCTTGGCGAGTTGAGCCTGTCTCTCGGCGATCGTCCAACTGATCGATTCAGCCAGACTGGGATTCGTTTGGAAGATATGCTTCATGGCCGCATGGCCGATTTCGAGGACTTCGGTTTCTTCCAATGCCACCACATTCGCGGTCCGCGGCTCGCCGGTGAACAGCGCCATCTCGCCGAAGAAATTTCCTTCGGTCAATTCGGCAACCGTGCGGGGGCCGCCGCGATCGGAGATTTGCACCGCGACGCGACCGTTGTGAACGACGAACATCGACGAACCTTCATCGCCCGCGCGGATGAGGGTTTCGCCGGGCGCAAAGATGTGGCCGGCGGTGGCCTTGGCGAGTTGGCGCAATTCGTCGGGCGAGAGCGGCGAGAAGATATCGACCGCGGACAGTCGATCGGCGATTTGATCTTCGACCGTTACCGGACGGGGAGACACGGCGCGCTCGAGATAAAGCGTGCGCGTGGGGAAGGCGAACGTTAATCCGTTGCGACGAAGTGCGTACCACACTCGCTGACGGACCAGCGCGTCAGTGTCGTTGTAGCGCGCGTAGTCATCCAGCCAGTATTTGATTTCCCAGTCGATAGACGAGTCGCCGAGTTGGCGAATACGCACGATGGGCGTGATTTTGTCCGAGACATTGTCCGAGTCCCGCACGGCTTCGCGGACGATATGGATCGTCTTGGCGGGTGAGTCGGTGTAAATCGTGCTGAAGAAGACGAGCCGAGCATTAAGGTTGTCGCGGGGCGAGACTTCGATCGCCTCACGAGCGGCCAGGCTGTTGCTCACCAGCACGATGTGATTTTGAAACGTGCGAATCTTAATCGCGCGCCAGGTGATGCTCTCGACCACGCCGGTCAGTTTGTTGGAGGTAACGACGATCACGTCGCCGACCTGGAACGGACGATCAGCATGCAACGAAATGCCGGCGAAGAAATTTCCCAACGTGTCCTGCAACGCCAGACCGATGATGACGCCGAAAATCGCCGAGGTGGTGATGAGGCCGCCCAGGTTTACTTCCTGATAGACACTATTGAAAACCAGGACGAAGAGAATCGTAAAAGCGAGCAGCGTAAAAATATTTCGAATCAGCGTGGGCGCTTCGTAGCCGCGGCGCAGCCGAAACAGGAAGTCGAACAGCAGCGCATTGACTACCCGCACGCTGAAAAAAATGAAAAGCGACAGAAGAATCAGCCAGGGGATTCGCCAAACGCCTTCGAAGTAATGGAATCCCCCGGGGTGGCCGAAAATTTTCAGGAAGATAAAGGTGGCGAGGCCGACTACGACCGTAGCGCTGAAATAGTAGGCAATTCTGCTTCGTTCGCCGCTGGCCGTCATTCGTCAGAGTGTGACTTCAATAGCAAGTTAGCTTGAGCGGAGTACTTTTATCATCAAGCTGTAGGATTTGGCGAGAACAATTACCGGTCACGCGCAAGTCAAAACGCCTTTGGAAACAAAGCTGAAATTACGACCAACAGCGATAGCACCGAGACAGCGATGGTCGTTAGCCAGGCCGCAATATTGTAAACAGGCCCGTTAACATGCGCACCCATCAGCTCGCGATTATTCACCAGTTTGAGCACAGACACGAGTATGACCGGCAGCAGGATACCGTTGATTACCTGGGTCACAATCAGCACGCGAATGAGCGACAGGCCCGGCAACATTGCGACGGTGGCGCCGAGCACGACCAGGAACGTAAACACGCCGATAAAGATGGGCGCTTCACGAAAACTGCTCGAGACTCCCTTTTCAAATCCGAACGCTTCACTTATTGAATACGCGGTTGCCAGCGGCAGCACGCCGGCCGCCAGCATCGAGGCGCCGAATAATCCGATCGCGAAAAGCATCTCGGCATAGCGTCCGGCCAGCGGGCGCAACGCGGCCGCAGCCTCAGCTGCCGATTCGACATGCTGGCCATGACCGTTCAAGGTTGCTGCGGTTGAGACGATGATGAAGAACACGATCAGAATTGCGAGCACGGTGCCGACCCAGACATCGATTCTGGTGAACCGGTAATTCTCAACGCGCACACCTTTTTCTACCACCGACGATTGAATGAAGACCTGCATGTAAGGCGAGATGGTCGTGCCAATCACCGCGACAAAAGTGAAAAGGAAAGCCGGGGTCAATTCGAAGTGCGGATGGACCGCTTCGATTGCGACCGTAGCCCACGGCGGATGCGCGAGAAAAGCTGAGACGACGTAGGCCAGAAACACCAGCGACATGGCCAGAAAGACGCGCTCAACGCGCTGATAAGTTCCTTTGACTACCAGCCACCAAATCGCTGCGGCAGCGATGGGAACTGAGATGTAACGTGCGACTCCGAGGAGTTCCAGAGCGGCCGCGATACCGACGAATTCGGATACGGTGACGCCACCGTTCGCGATTAGCAACGCGAGCATCACGAGTGCGGTCCAGCGCACTCCGAATCGTTCGCGAATTAGATCGGAAAGACCCTTGCCGGTGATCGCCCCCATGCGGGCGCACATTTCCTGCACGATGCCGAGAGCGAATGTCAGGGGAATCAGAATCCAGAGCAGACGGTAACCGTAATCTGCGCCGACCGAAGCGAAGGTGGCGATGCCGCCGGCATCATTTCCGGCCGCGGCGGTAATCACTCCCGGTCCGATGATGGCAAGATAGGTCAGGAACCGCGGACGTCGAGCAACTGTGCGCCGCACCGTGGACACACCCTGGGCGCTCCGCCGTAAAATACGGCGGCCAACGTTCCGCACATCGGTTCGCGATTCGTCCACTCGGAGGGTCCTCGAACATTTAGATTCTGATCAGGGTTTGACTATTTTTTAGGATCGTTTAGATGCCGCACTTGTGCGGCCCACACTCGATTATCTATCGGCCGGACAAGTCCGGCGTCCAAACGAAGGTCCTTACCTACCCTAACAACCTCGGCAGTCTTTGTCTCCAATCCTTCGGCAACAATAATTCGATCGCATCATCGACGGTGACAATGCCGAGGATGTCGCCGGCTTCGTCGATCACCGGCAAGGCGAGCAGGTTGTACTCGGCAATTTTTTGCGCGACCTCTTCCGCCTCGTCGTCAACGTGGGCGACTTGAATTTCAGTGCGCATCATTTGCTCCAGCGAGATTGAAGAATCCGCGAGGATCAAATTGCGCAGCGCGATGACGCCGGTGAGCTTCCAGGAATCCTCGTGCTCGACGACGTACAAGTAATAAATCATGTTCGGCGTTTCGGCCATCTCGCGCAGTCGCGCGAGCGCTTCGCCAACAGTCAGATTGCGCGGCACGGTGACGAATTCAGTCGTCATCAAGCCGCCGGCCGTATCGTCGTCGTAAGGCAAAAGCTCGGCGACTTCTGACTGCTCTTCGTCCTCCATGAGGTTGAGCAGGCCCTCGGCTTTGTCCTCCGGAAGATCGCCGAGCACGTCCGCGGCTTCATCGGGCGACATGTGCTCGAGGATATCGGCGGCGCGTTCCTCATCCATGTCGCCGAGAATTTGCGCCTGCCGCGCGGCCGCCATCTCTTCGAGGGTCTCCGCCGCCGTTTCATCGTCCAACGATTCAACGATCTCGACGCCGTGCTGATAAGAAAAAGCCTCAGCCAGACGGGCAATCTCGACCGGATGCAGCCGCGCCAGTTTTCCGCGCGACGATTTCAATTGCACCGTAGCGGCGTCGGTGGCGAGGTAACCAACATCGGCCCAATCGATCACTTCGACCGGTTTGCCGCTGCGCATGAAGGCCGGCGCGAGCCGCCGCCACAAACCGGTCAGGCTTACGTCGGCGCCGGTCACGCGCCAATCGTTCGCAGCTTCGATAATTTGCACGTCGTTCACGCGCACGACGCGCTTGCCGTCGACATCGATCAATTGCTTGTCGAGCACGTCACGCGCGAGCAGCACCTCACCCTCACGTCGCATGAACGGTCGCAGGTCGAGCACGTCTGAATTCAGACGCACGCCGTGCTCACCAAAGTCGGCGATGCGCCAACGCGGCATAAAGAAATCGCGGCGTCGATAACGCGCGACAAAGCCGGCCACCGGCGGATGGTCTTCTTCGCCGAGGCGCACAATGACATCCTTGAGCGCAGCGACACGCTCACCATCAAGGTCGAGGATCGGTCGACCCAAAACTTGCGACAGATAAAGCATTGTTCGATTCGCCGAATGCGATCGGCGTGATAATACCACGCGATAAACGGAGCGCGGGAGTGTCAGCACCGAGGGCGGTAGCGACCGGATCGGGTGAGTGACGAGTGACGAGTGACAAGTGACGAGATGAAGAACCGTATGCCCTTTTGTCGCTTGTCGCTTGGTCACGCGGATTAGTGAGTGAGACGAGTGCCGACTGAAAATCCGTCTGCCTTTGCTTGTCACTCGTCACTGGTCACTTGTCACTCAATAGACCGGATCAGTGGAGTGACGAGTGACAAGTGACAAGTGACGAGATGAAGAACCGTATGCCCTTTGTCGCTTGTCACTTGGTCACGCGGATTAGTGAGTGAGAAGTGACGAGTGCCGAGATGAAAAACCGTCTGCCTTTGCTTGTCACTCGTCACTGGTCACTTGTCACTCAATCGATCCGGTCGCTATCGCTCTCGGTCCTGACACTCTGGACTCCGACGACCGCTTGTAAGAGAATGTCGCCGCTCTCATCAAAAGATATTTCGCCAGCGCATCATTCGAGGTGAATATGAATTCAATCGTTCGTGTCGCCGCTGTTTGCGGTCTGTTGCTTTCGCTCGCTGTGCAGTTGGTATCTCAGACCCAGCAGCCTTCGCCTTCGCCGCAAGCGTCTCCGGCGCCGTCGCCCGGCCCAGGCGGCACTTCATTGCCGAATGCCGATCCGTTTCCGAGCACCTACAAACCGTTCGCGCGCACGACGACAGTAATTCGCAACGCGACGATCATGACCGCCGCCGGGCCAACGATGACGAATGTGTCAATTCTTCTGCGCGACGGCAAGATCGCCGCGGTGGGTCCTGCGATTGTCATTCCGGCTGACACGTTGGTGATCGACGGCACCGGTAAATATGTGACGCCGGGAATTATCGACGTGCATTCACACATCGGTGATTATCCAGCGCCGGGCGTCGACGCGAACAGCGACGGCAACGAAGCCACGAATCCAGTCACCGCCAACGTCTGGGCCGAACATTCAGTCTGGCCGCAGGATCCGCAATTTCCGCGAGCGCTGGCGGGCGGCGTGACGACGATGCAGATTCTGCCGGGCTCGGCAAACCTGATTGGCGGTCGCAGCGTAGTTTTGAAAGTTGTGCCGTCGCGCACGGTGCAAGGTATGAAGTTTCCCGGCGCCAAATATGGTTTGAAGATGGCTTGCGGCGAGAACCCGAAGCGCGTCTATCAGACGCGTGGGCCATCGACGCGTATGGGCAACGTCGCCGGTTATCGGGCCGCGTGGATTCAAGCGGAAAGCTACCGCCGGCGCTGGGATGCATGGAACGCGACGCACAAAGGCGATCCGCCGGCGCGCGATCTGGGACTGGAAACCCTGGCCGAAGTTCTGCGCGGGAACATCCTCGTTCACAACCATTGTTATCGCGCTGATGAGATGGTCCAGATGATCGATATCGCGAAGGAGTTTGGTTATCAGATTCGCGCGTTCCATCACACCGTCGAAGGCTACAAGATTGCCGACTTGCTCAAGGCGAACAATATCGGCGCGGCCGAGTGGGCCGATTGGGGTGGCTTCAAAATGGAAGCAAACGATTCGGTGAAAGCGAATCTGGCGATCACTGAGGCGCTCGGGGCGAGGGCAATGATTCACTCTGACAGTGCGCTCGGCGCCCAGCGGCTCAATCAGGAAGTTGCGAAAGCGATGTACGCCGGGCGCGCGGCGGGCATCAACATCACTGAGGACCAGGCAATCAAATGGCTCACGATCAATCCGGCGTGGGCTTTGGGTTTGGACGATCGTGTCGGATCGATCGAAGTCGGCAAGAACGCCGACGTCGTGCTGTGGTCCGGAAATCCGTTTAGTGTCTACAGCAAAGCCGAGAAGGTTTGGGTCGACGGCGCGATGCTTTTCGATCGTTCCGATGCGACGCAGAAATGGCGCACTGATTTCGAGCTCGGCAATGTGAAGGAGGGCAACTAACATGCGATTAATTCTGGTGCTGCTCTTCTTGATTACGGCGACGGTTTCCGTATTTGCGCAGACCGTGGCCATCACCAACGCGAAGATTTATCCCGTCAGCGGCCCGCCGATCGCGAAGGGAACGATTGTCATCAAGGACGGCGTGATTGCCGCTGTCGGCGAGAACGTAACCGTTCCTGCCGGCGCGCAGACCATCGATGCCAACGGAAAGGTTGTGACGCCCGGCTTGATTAATTCATTGACGGCGATTGGCATTATCGAGATCGGGCAAGTGCGCGACACCAACGACGCAACTGCGAAAGGCACGAACAATGTGGCTGCGTCATTCCGGGTCTGGGATGGACTGAATCCGACCTCGACCCTTTTCGCGCCGACACGCAACGAGGGTGTGACGACGGTGATTGTCGTGCCGCGGGGCGGATTGATTTCCGGCCAGGCGGCGGCGATTGATTTAGGAACCGGTCATGCGGCGGACGTTTTGCGTCGCGGGCCGGTGGCGATGATGGCCCAGGTGAGCAGCGCTACCGGCGCCGGCACCACGGCGCGTGGTGAATTGATTGGCAAACTGCGCGCGCTGTTTGACGATGTGAAGTACTACATGTCGCATCGCGGCGATTACGACCGCGCGCAGACGAAAACCCTGGGCGCCACGTTTGCCGATCTCGAAGCGTTGATTCCCGTGGTTGACGGACGAATGACGCTGATCATCGACGCCGACAGTATGGCTGAGATTGACTCAGCGTTGGCGCTCGCGCGCGATTACAAATTGAAGATCATTATTTCGGGCGGCGCCGAGGCGTGGCTCACTGCCGATCGGCTCGCGGCGGCAAACATTCCGGTGCTGACCGGCGCGATGAACAACATCCCCGGCAGCTTTGCGACGTTGAATCAACGGCAGGAGAATGCCGCGCTGTTGCGCAAGGCCGGCGTGAAAGTCGCGCTCGTCGGCAATGACGATAGCGATGAAGCGCAGTTCAACGCGCGCAACATCAAGTACGAAGCCGGCAACGCAGTGGCTTACGGCATGTCTTATGACGATGCTTTGCGCGCCGTGACGCTGACGCCGGCGGAGCTTTTCGGTTTGAGCGATAAGATCGGATCACTGCAAGCCAGCCGCGATGCGAACCTCGTCGTGTGGAGCGGCGATCCGTTCGAGTTCTCAACCCAGGTCGAACACGTCTTTATCAAAGGACGCGAGATCAAAGAGAAGAGCCGGCAGGACATGCTGACTGATCGTTATAAGCCCGGCGCGCGCCGTTAACGTTCCGATCTTGTAGGGGCGGGGCTTGTCCCCGCCCGTTCCTTCCACAGACGCCCGCCCGTTCTTTTCCCCACGCTTTTCAAAGGTCCGGGCAGGGACGAGCCCCTGCCCCTACAGTAAAGCCGATGAAGACCTTGGCCACCATTCGATCTTCAGACCAGTCGTTGACAAAAACCTGGGCTTGCTCAACCTGTTAGAATCGTCTGCATGGAAGACCTACCGGGCCGATTAGCTTACTTACCGGACGGTCAGAGGGTTCTGATTGATTACGTCGAAGACGGTCTCGCGACGTGTCTCAGGATCGGCGGCGAGTGGGACGGGCGGATCGCCGTATGTACGGTGACGAGCCTGACTTTCTCTCCAGTCCGTTTTGAAGCTGACTCGATTTCAGATGACCCGCCGGATAGAGTTCCCTGACTCTGCCGGCGGTACTCGATAAGGCTTTGTTCCGGGCCGAGCGTGGATCGCCATCCGCTCGCCGTGACCCTCTGCGCCCTCGCTCCGCCAATCGCAAAGCTTCCCTCTCGGCAGCCGCGTGGATAATTGCTAGCCGCCAGAAAAGTATTGACTGGCCGGGAAGTTGGGCGTATTGTGCGCGCAGTCTCGGTTCTCCACTGGCTTGCCAGGGATGTCGGAAGCCAAACCGAAGCCAGCCAGCGAAGTAGCCTTCCGGACTACCAAGTCCACCCATGTGACCTTCAACCCGAGGAGGTTGTTCATGAAGAAAAAACGAATAGTAATCGTCCTGGCAGTCGTTACTCTGCTGCTCGCTGGAGCTGCCTTCAAATTCCGAGAGTCATCGGCCCAACCCAAGCAAACCGATCAACGGGCACCAGCAATTCCCGACTTCGAAGTCTACCGCCAAATGTTTCATCACCACGTAACGATGAAGCAGAAGGCTGACGAACTGGAGAAGCAGGGAAAAGACGCGAAGGTGCTGCGCGAATTCTATAAGCGGCAGGCAAATCTGACGGAACAGGAGGCCCAGGCGTTTGATGATATTGCCTCTGATTGCGAAAAGCAGGTTGCGCAGCAGGACGCGAAGGCCAGGGCAATTGTTGACAAGGCTCTCGCGGCGAACGGCAATGGCAAGCTGGCGGCAGGCCAAAAACCACCTGCACCGCCGGAAGAACTGCGGACTCTTTGGAATGAACGAAACGCGACAATAATGCGCGCGAAATACGCTTTGCAAGCGGCTTTCGGTGACAGCGAATTTTCACGGTTTGAAAGTTATCGAATTCGAAGTTCGAACTCACAGAGAATCCTGTCTACGGGTACAAGTACAGGTTCTTTCCCGATACGAGTCCTGCTTCTGCGCCAAATACGACTCCCCCGTTGGTCGTCGCCTTCGTTCGCCGAAAAGGTGATGGCTCAGGGACGAGCAATACACTTCGAGTTCTCGTCGGGGGTTCTTATGGCAGTCATGATGACTACTCAAGCCCGGCAAACGTGCACTTAATCTGCCAATGACAGAGAGGTTGAAATGGCGACAAATAAATTCCGCGCGATGTTAATGCTTTTGGTAATGACGCTGGCGTGCGCCAGAGCAACTGATGCTCAACAAGCGAACGGTAAAGAAAATCGCTATGTAGTCGTACCGCCCGAATCTTGTTTACTATTTGTCGCCAGCCAGCCGGGTTCCCCGATTCGATTTGAAGATATGAAATTGGTAGCAAGACTCGATCATCGGCAGCTTACCGTGTCCGGCACAATCCGTAACGTCAGCGCTAAACCAATTCGCTATTTGAACATCGCTCTCGGCGGGTCTGGTGGCGGCGTCAGTACGCTGGGGGGGCCGGGGCCAATGTCTGGCGCCCTAGTCAGCGATCTATTAATGCCGGGCGCGGAACTAAATGACCCTGAGCCTCCCAGAATCGTGCCTCTGACCGAAGAACTCAGACGCAGTCTTGAACTTCAGGCAAAGTCACCAAAGGGCTTCTTCGTCCTAATGGTGGTAAGGGTCACCTTCGCCGACGGCACCAAATATGAGGACCAGAAGACCACAGATTTGATTGGAAAGTATCTCGACTTTCTCGCTGAGGGCGAAGAGGCCAGTGCCAAGTCTCCCGACACGACCAACGGGAAAAGAGTAAGTATGAAACGACCTCATTAGCTTGAGGATTGAATCGCAAGATTGGCACCAGAATAGTTTCAAGCGCAAGATGGCCGGCGGCGGCAAATCGAAAAAGGCGAAACCCGAGGCGGCGGCCGGGGATGCGAAAGCTGAGGCGGGCGCCAACCCGCCCGCGAAGACCCGCTCTTCGGCCCAGATCAGTTATGAGAATCAGATTGGGCACCTCGACGGGTACCTGGCGGTGTTGGAAAACGTCGCCGGTTACAATCCGAATGAAGCCGAACTGAAACTGACTGCCTTGCAAACTTTGCGTGACGCCCTGCAGTCGAAGAACAATGCCGTGAGTGCTGCTTCGGTGCCGGTGAGCCAGGCGCGCGGCAAACGCGATGAGTTGCTCTACACGGGCGAGACCTCGATTGTGAATACGGCGTCGCTGGGAAAGAATTATGTGTTGGCCGCCTTCGGACGGGACAGCCAGATTTATAAGGACGTCGCGGGATTGTCCTTCAAGAGACCGCAGAAGTGAGAAACCCTTGTAGGGGCAGGGCTTGTCCTGCCCGCCCCCTTCCGAAGAGCGCCACGCGTGGCTCATCACGCAGAAAGCGCAATTAACACGCTGAAAGCGTGCAATCAAATAGCCGTGGGCAACGCCCACGGAATGCAATCCGAGAAAGTATCTGACCCTGAAAGGGTCGAATTAACCGCGATTGTTCGTCCCAAGTGATTTTCTTTTGAAATTGAATTCGACCCTTTCAGGGTCGAGACAATTCGGGTGCGACTTGGCTCCGGTGACGTTGTCACCGGCTATTTAATTTGTCCCCCTGCGGGGACAGGCAACGGACGCGGCCTGAACCGCCACCTGACTCGGCTGAACCGCCACCTGACGCGGCTGAATCGCCACCTGACCCGGCTGAACCGCCACCTGACGCGGTTGAAACGCCACCTGACTCGGCTGAACCGCCACCTGACTCGGCTGAATCGCCACCTGACGCGGGTGAATCGCCACCTGACGCGGCTGAATCGTCACCTGACGTGGCTGAACCGCCACCTGACTCGGCTGAAACGTCACCTGACGTGGCTGAACCGCCACCTGACTCGGCTGAATCATCACCTGACCCGGCTGAACTGCCATCTTATTTTCCTGAACCGGCGCCTGACTGGGTCGAACCGGCAGCTTGAGAGGTTTGGTGGGCGGCTTCTCCAGCGGTTTTTGCTTGAAGTTATAGCGCAACAGCACCCGCATCGGGATCGCCGCGCCATCACGCATCGCGGGGAAAAAATGCATCTGCTTCACGGTGTCGATTACTGACTGGTCGAGGCCGTATCCTGCCCAGCGCGCAATTTCGAGGTGGCTAATCTCTCCACGCGCATCGACATCAACCAGCACATCGACGGTGGCTTCAATCTCCGCCTGGGCCGCGGCGCCGGCATAGGCAGGCTTGACGCGGCGATAAGGGCGAGGCTCGCGGGTATCGCCTTTGCCATTGTCATCGTCTGACATGACTTCGATGGTGGCGGGTGGAGACTCGACGTTGGCAGTCCGTTCTTTTGCTTCATCTTCGGCGGCGCGCAGAATCGCGATTTGATAACGCGCGGCCGCACTCGTCAGCGTTTGTAGCAAAGTCTTTTCAGCATCGTCGCCGTTGTCCCGTCTCTCCGCCAGACGTTCCCAGAGGATGAGCCGTCCGGTGCGGGCGCTCACAATGAAAATCGAGGCGTACGATTCGAAATAGTTGGCGTTGTTCGAGGGCGAACGGGCGACGGTCCGCGCGTCGCCAATAATGAAGAAATCGCAACCGATGGCGGCGCCGAGGTCGCGCGCTTCCTGAGTCGTGAGATTGAGCGATCCCTCGTACCCATTGCCGCGGGCCGCAGCCGCTGAGAGAGATTGATCGAGTACGACCAGGCTCGCGCCCGCTTGCAGATCGTCTCGGAGGGCCGCAGCCGTCTTCGCTCCGGTCGCGGTGTCGCCGAGATTAAGTACGGCAACAGTCACTCGCGTTGAGGTTTGGGCGGAAATAGAGAATGCAGATAGACACATCCACACGAAGAGCGTCGCCATTAACTGGGAACGCGGACGCCCTCGTCCGCAATTGTTCGGATGATGAAAGGATGCGGACGCGGGCGTCCGCGTTCCCAGCGAAGAGAAGCGTTTGATCTTTAACAACAAATTACCGTGAGGCATTGGCGGAAGATTTCGCCGACGGCATCGCATGATAGAGACGGTAAACTTCATCCTTTACTTCGGCGGGGAAACAGATGCGATGCAGTTCGTAGCCGCGCCCCAGCCCGCGCACCACTTCGCTGACTTCGCTGATTTCGCGGACGACCGGACGCGCGTAACCGTCCTCAACATAAATGCGCGGTTCGATGCCGGCGGTGGTGTAGTAATCATAGTAAGGAACATCGCTGGCACGATCTTCGATGAAATAATATTCCGGCGCGAAGCCTGCGCGCTCAACCACAGTCTTCGCCTCGTGGAGAAAATCGGCGCGTTCATCCGGCGGCATATCCAAATCGATCGCTTTGAACAAACGGCGGTTGACGAGGCGCCGGCTCAGATCGCTGAGCATCGGGTCCGACGATTGCTGCCACTGCTTCATATAAAAGATCACATCTGAATCGTCCATGCTCAAATGCTCGGTGATGGTCAGCGGTTGCCGCCTCAGCAACTTTTCAAATGCCGAGCCCGCCAGGCGCCAAACTTCTTTTTCTTCGCTGACCAAAGTTAAGGCGCGCCGCAGGGCCGAGCGCAGCACCGCCTCGGCCGAACGCAGGGTGCGATGAAAGTAAACCTGGCGAAACATGTAATAGCGCGCCTGGAGATATTCTTCGACCGCATGCAGACCGCGCGCCGTCACATAGATGCGATCGGCATCCGGATCGACTTGCAGCGCGTTGATGATCCACTCAAGATCGTACAAGCCATACTTTGCTCCCGTCATCAACGAGTCACGCAGCAGATAGTCCATGCGATCGACGTCGAGTTGCGACGAAACCAGTTGGGCCAGCGCCGCAGGTTTGAAAGTCCCGTCGATAATCGCGGCAATGCGTTCAGGCAGTTCGGCCGAAAACGATCTCAGCGTCGCATTCAACTCAGTATCAGGCGAAGTCACTGCCAACATCGTCATCTGCTCGTGATGCACGCCGAGCACTTTCTCCATCGCATGCGAGAATGGTCCATGTCCGACATCGTGAAGCAGTGCCGCAGCGCGCGCGGCCGCGCGATCCTCTGTTGACAGGTTGGGATTGGCCAGTCGATCCAGAATGCGCGTCATCAAGTGCAACGCGCCGAGACTGTGAGTGAACCGCGAGTGCTCCGCGCCTTGATAGGTGTACAGACCTAGACCAAGTTGCTTGATGCGGCGCAGACGCTGAAACTCGGCCGCGTCGATCAGGCGGATCATCAACCGTTCCTCGGCGGTGTCGTCACGCAGAGCGATGATGTTGTGAACCGGATCGCGGTAAATTCTTTGCGTCACTTGTCGACCTGAGTTGAGTTTGCAGGGCAGTCTATCACACGATTTGAAGATGTATTTGTCGTCGCTGCAAAAGGACACTCAAGGCTCGTTTGGGACCCTGGCGTGAAAACCTTCGTTTACGGAATTTCGGACTAAAACCGAATTTTCGGATATCCAACTGGCGCGTTGATTCCAAAGCGACGTATTTTGCCGCATGGTTTTGCGGTTTCCCTGTGGCATCGGCATTGCAACTTGCCAGCCCAGAATTCGAGTCGTGGACGCGGCGCACGGAATGAGACGATTCAAATTGGCAGTCAAATCTGCCCCAAAAAGCCGCTAGATTTCGGAATAATGAATGGCCAACTGCCCCAGGAAGGTCGGAGTGGTTGGCCTTTAGATTGAATGCAGAAACATTAAGCGCTTCGACAAGCGCTATCTAAGAAAGGACAGAGATGATGAAAAAATTTTTCATGTTCGTTGTGGCCCTGAGCCTGGCGCTGGTAGCTACGAGCGCATTTGCTCAGACCACGACAACAGGATCAATTGAAGGCATGGTCACGGACCCGAACGGCGCCTCAGTTAAAGGCGCTACGGTTACGGCGACCAGTCCGAATTTGATCTCAGCACAGAGCGCGACCACCAAGGACGACGGTCGCTACCAGATTTCGAATTTGCCTCCGGGCAAATACAAAGTCACCGTCGATGCGGGTGGCTTTGCGAAGTTCACAACGTCTGAGTTCGACGTGAACCTCGGCAGAACTTCAACCGCTGACGCGTCTCTTCAGCTAGCCTCAGCAACGGCCACCGTCCAGGTTACCGGCGGCGCCGTGGTTGATGCAGCGCAGAACACCACCGGTTCGAACGTTTCGACCGATCAGTTCTCGAACTTCCCGACGCAGCGAACGGTGCAGAGTCTTTACACGATCGCGCCGACTGTGACGCGTTCAGGTTTGAGAGACGCAGCCGGTCGCGATCGCGATCCTTCGGTTGCCGGTTCCTCGGGACCTGAAAACAACTACATTCTCGACGGCGTGAACACGACCGACCCCGCGTTCGGCGGATCGGGCGCGAACCTCCCGTTCGAGTTTGTGCAGGAAGTCGAAATCAAAACCGGCGCCTACGGTGCTGAATACGGAAAAGCCACCGGCGGTATCTTCAACGTGGTGACCAAGAGCGGTGGTAATGAATTCCACGGCGACCTGTTCGGTTACGGCACCACGAAAGGCCTGGTTCGTGAAGTGAAGAACTTCCCGTTCACCGGCGCGGCCGCGAATGGCTTTTCGGAAGTCGACCTCGGTGGCGACATCGGTGGTCCGATTGCGAAGGACAAACTGTGGTTCTTTGGCGCTTTCAATCCGCAACGCCGCAAGAACTTCTATCTGACGCAAACTTTCCACAATCCTGCCGAAAACCAGGTGACGATTCCGTTTTATGCGGGCAAAATTACCTGGGCGGTCAACGGCAAAAACACGCTGACGGCTTCGACCTTTGGTGACTTCACCAAGATCGAAGGCTTTCTGGCAACCGGCGCGTTGTCGAATGCTTCGGGTTTTGGCTCGGACATCAACGCGTTCAACGGCACCCAGGAAACTGGTGGTCACAACTACACCGTCCGCCTGAATTCCACGATCAAGAACAACTTCATCGCGGAAATCACCGGCGGTATACACTTCCAGAGAGCGAACACCATTCCGGTGGCGGTCGATCAGCCGCTCGTCACTGACAACTTTGCGGTGGTGAGAAACGGCGCGACCCTGGGCGTTGTCCAGAGCGGTCTGGATTCAGGCAGCACCAACACTGGCTTCCTGGATTATGTCGACGGCACCGGTGGTTCACTGCAGCGCGCTTATCTGCGGGGCCCTGGCTTTGGTCTCTTTGGAAACCAGGACCGCGATCGCTATGAGATCAATGCCCACATGCAGAACATCGTGGGTAAGCACGCGGTCAAGTGGGGCTTTGAGTGGTTCAGAGTGAAATACAACATCGCCACGCTGTCGAGCGGCCCGGCGGTAACTTATTCCAATCCGCTCGGAGTCGCCAACGTCAACCTGCCGCAGGGCGCAGTCGCGACCAATGGCGTTCGCATCACCAACAACTTCCTCGTCTGCACGACCCGGGGAACCGTTATTGTGTGTCCGAACACCACTGCCGCAGCACGTCTGACCGGCTTGGCCACCTCAGCGTTCCCGACTACTGGCACGCAGGTCGCCACGAATCGCATCCCGGGTTACACGGCCGTCCAGTTCAATACGATTTCGGCGACGGAATTCAACAACAACCCGTTCCTGGTTCGCAGCACCACTCGTGTTCGCGATTTCGAACTTAATGCCAACACCTACACGAATGCGGAAGCGTTCTACATTCAGGACGACTACAAATTCGCGCGCGACTTTCAATTCAACATTGGTGTTCGCTGGGACTATGAGCAGGCTTATAACGCTGATGGTGGCACCTACATCAAGTTCAATAACTGGTGGGACAACCTGGCTCCGCGCCTCGGCCTCGTGTGGGATTTCACCCATAAGGGCAAAGGTAAGCTGTTCGCCAATTACGCTACTTTCATTGAATCCCCGATTCCGCTCGACGTGAACGTTCGCGCCGCTGGTGGTAATAGCCAGACGGACAAGAACTTCAACGTCAACCGTTATGCAGCGCCGACATCTGCGACGATCGCCACTGGCTTCACGCCGGTGAATCTCGGCGCCGATGCGACGCCGCTCGATCCAGGTCTCAAGCCGCCCAGCATTGGTGAATACACCATGGGTCTCGAGTATGAAGTTGCCAAGGATCTGGCGCTGGGCTTCCGCGGTGTGTATCGCCACGAACGGAACGTCGTTGAAGACGGTTCGTTCGATGACGGCAACACCTACTTCATCTTCAATCCGGGCCGCAACGAGCCGGGTACGACCGAGCGCGCCGCCTGCGAAGGCGACCCTGCTAGCGGCCGTGCGGCGCGTTGCTTCGGACGCGCACAGCGTTTCTATCGCGCGTTTGAAGTTACCGCGACCAAGCGCTTCACCAATCACTGGCAGATGATCACGTCCTACGTGTACTCCAGCCTGACTGGTAACTATGAAGGCTTGTTCCGTAACGACAACGGTCAGTCTGATCCGAACATCACTTCGTTGTTCGATCTTCAGAGCCTGCTCGATAACACCTACGGACGTCTGCCGAACGATCGGCCGCATCAGTTCAAGTTTAACGGCAGCTACCAGTTCCCGTTCCGTCTCATGTTGAGCGGTAACTTCTACTGGCAGTCGGGTACGCCGTTCAACCAACTGGTTCCGCATCCGGTCTATGGCAACAACGAAGGCTTCTTCGTGCAGCGCGGCACGGCCATCGTGCCGACGGTGACCGCCACGCAGGCTGGGTTCCCGAACGTCGTTGACAGCATCGGTTCAAACCGCACGCCGTCGACGATGAATCTGGACCTCGGGGTTTACTATCCGATTAAGATCGGTGAAAAGAAGGAATTGCGCTTGACTGGTGACTGGTTCAACGTCTTCAACCAGCAACGTGCAATCACCCTGGACCAGACCTATTCAATTAATAGTGGCGCCAGCGGCGTCGCCCCAGTGCTGAATCCGTTCTACGGTGCAGCCTTGCTGGTGCAGGCACCATCCGCTTTCCGGTTTGGCGCCAAGTTCACCTTCTAATACTTCAATCATCCGCTCGCTAGAGCGCGATAGTTGATGCTAACGGGGAGAGGCGCATGAGCGTCTCTCCCCGATTTATTTTTGCGCACTCTTGTCGTAAGCTATTCCCCCGCGTTCTTGACCCAGGAACCGTTCATGACCTGCGAAAGGGGTTCTTTTATGCGTTCTCGTCCCGCGCAGCGTATTCCACGCCTTCTGCAAATTTCATTAGCGGTGATTGCGCTCTGGGTGGCGCCGGCCGCAGTTTTCGCTCAGGGCAGTGGCCGGGATTCGACCGGCACGGGCGGCAATCACATCATCGCCGGCAAGATCTTCTTTCCGTCAGGGCGGCGGGCCGAAGGCACGATTCAAGTGAAGCTGCAGAGCTTTGGCGCCGGCGAAATGTCCACGATTGCCGACGCCAGCGGCGCTTTCAGTTTTAGTTCGCTGTCCCCGGGAAACTACACGGTTGTCATCAATGCCGGTGACGATTACGAAATCGCCCGTGAAGCTGTGACCATTGATAGCGACCTGAATCTATCTCGCTCGGGAGTCACGCTTAATCCCGGCACGCGGCGCTACACGGTCATGGTAACGCTGCAAACCAAAGCCAATAACCACGCCAAGGCCTCGGTGGTGAACGCGGCGCTGGCAGAGGTGACCCCGGAAGCGCGCACGCTTTATGAAAGGGCGCAGGAGTTCGCTAGGGCCGGCGACAGCATCAAGGCAATCGAGAATTTGAAATCGGCGTTGGCGCTGTTTCCGAAATTTCCCCTGGCTTTGAATGACCTCGGCGTGCAATATCTGAGGCTCGGGCAGCCAAACAACGCGGTCGAGCCGTTACGTTCGGCGACCTTGCTTAGTCCCGATGCCGCCACGCCCAAACTCAACCTTGGGATCGCGCTGCTGGACACGAAAAAATTTAGCGAAGCCGAAACCCAACTGCGCAACGCTTTACGAATCTCGGCGACGCCAACCACGCATATGTATCTGGGTTTGACGTTGCACTATTTGAAGAACAACGCCGAGGCCGAGAAAGAATTAAAGACCGCCATCGAAAGTAGCGGCAATCAACTCGGGCTGGCGCACTATTATCTTGGCGGTCTCTATTGGAAGATGGGGGACGAATTAAATCCCGAACTGGATCACGATCGCAAGCTGCTCGAATACCGACGCGCGGCCGATGAACTGGAAGCTTACCTGCGCCTGACGCCAGAGGCACCCGACGTTGAACGCGTGCGCGGCACAATCAAACAATTGCGCGCGAAGTAGTGACTGGCGCGCCTTCGCTAAACACTCTGTTTCGGGTTAGATTATTTTGGAAAGGATTTGAAAGGTTGTATGGCTATCTCTATCAAGCGGTTTTCACCAAAAACTTTATTTTGTTCATGCCTGATAATGCTCGCGGTCGCGTCGGCAGCGACGGCGCAAGCGGTCGGCGCTAATCGTGGACCGGTAGGCGGCGAGGGCAGTAACACAATTCAAGGGAAAATCTTTTTCCCCGCGAACGAACAGAAAGGGAAAGCAGTCAAGCTGCACCTGGAAAGCAACCTCGCGATTAGCAACAACAGCGCAGTTACCGATCAGGACGGCGTCTTTCGCTTCAACGGTCTGCCTCCGGGAACCTATACGGTGGTCGTCGAAGGTGGAAAGGAATACGAGAACAGTCGGGAAACCGTCACCATTGAGCCAATCGGCAGCGGCCGAATTTCGCAGGTGAATATCATTCTGCGGCCGAAGATCGACGCGAATAACGCAGCGTTCGCCGGTGTGCCCAAGGCCGCCCTCGAGGCTTATCAGAAAGCAGTGGCCGCGGCGCAAAAGAATGATTCCAAAGCGGCGATGCAATTTTTGACTGAGGCTGTGGCCGCCAAGCCTGATTTCGCAATGGCCCTCAGCGACCTCGGAACGTTGTACGAAAAACAATTCCAATGGAGCAAGGCCGCGGAAACTTTTGCCGCGCTGGTGAAAGCGACGCCAAAAGATCCGGCAGCGCACACGAGTCTCGGCATTGCGCTTTATCATCTGGGCGATGAACTGATGGCCCAGAAGAAGTACGAAGAGGCTGAGAAGTTGTTCAACGAATGCGAGGCGGCTTTGCGAGAAGCGATCAAGCTGAAGAGCCCCGCTGCGGTGCCGCATTACTACATCGGATTGATCGCGATCAAATTCAAGGCTTACGACGACGCTCAAAGAGAGCTGGAAGCAGCAATCAAAGATAGCGGCGACAACATGGCCTTAGCTCACAAGATGCTCGGCGGCGTCTACATGGGTACAAAGAAGAACAAAGAAGCAGCCGACGAGTTGGAAAAATATCTGAAGCTCGATCCCAAAGCGGCTGACGCCGACAAGACCAGGAAGACCATCGCCGATTTGAGAAAACAGTAGGAGGTGGGTTGTGCGACCTCGCTCAACAAAATACGCGCCCAGCTACGGCTTTCTCCTCGTTTTGTGCTGCGCCTGCCTGCCGGCGACCTTTGCGCAAACAAAGCCGCAAAAGCCTGCCGACGCTGACGCTGATGTCATTCGCGTTAACACCGACCTGGTGCAGACCGACGTCATGGTTTTTGATAAGGACGGCCACTTTGTCGACGGCTTAAAGGCCGACCAGTTCGAATTGAAAGTCAACGGCAGGCCGACGCCCGTTTCTTTTTTTGAACGCGTGATGTCGGGTCGGCCGGCGACCTTACCAAATCCAGCATCATCCACCACCGATTCGTCTGCTGCCGCAAATGGTTTGACCTCCACGATTGTCCGGGGAAGGACCATCATCTTTTTCGTCGACGATCTGCATCTGTCGCCGGCCAGTGTTGAGCGAACGCGCAAGTCCCTCCTCGATTTTATCGATCGAGGCATGGCCGATAACGATCAAGTAGCGATCACCTCGTCGAGCGGCCAGATTGGTTTCCTTCAGCAATTCACCACGGACCGGTTTGCGCTGCGTTCCGCGGTAGCGCGCCTGAACTATAGATCCGGTCCCGGTAAGACCGACCTGTACCGGCCGCCGATGTCGGAATACATCGCCTTGAAGATTCGTGAAGGCGATGAAGCCACCATCAGCATGTACGTTTCGGAAATGATGAAGCAGGAGTGCGTGAAAACGCCGACCGGCCTCAACTGCTACATGTCGCCGCAGGCGATGCGCCATCTGGTGGTGGAACGCGCCCAGATGATCACGACGCAGAGCGCGCCGGACACGGTCAACACGCTGGCCTTGCTGGAAGGATTGATGCGCACGGCCGCGCAACTTCCCGGACGGAAGCTGGTATTTGTGGTATCCGACGGATTCTATTTGAGCGAGCGCTCGATGGCTTCGCGCGAGAAGATTCACAAGGTCACCGAGGCTGCCGGCCGCGCGGGTGTGGTGATTTACACGCTGGACGCGCGCGGGCTGATGGGCGAGTTTCGTGATGCGAATAACGATCGTCCCATGGATGGCGGCGGGTTTACCCTCGGTCTTTCCAGCGAACATATTGCTGCTTCGCAGGATGGACTCAACGCCCTTGCCGGCGACACCGGCGGTCGCGCCTTTCGCAACACCAATGCTCCGATGGCTGAGTGGGTTGGAAAGATGTTGGATGAGACGGCGAATTATTACTTGCTCGCGTGGCGGCCGGAAAGCGACGAACAGAAAAAGGGCAAGTTCAATCACATTGAAGGCAGCATCATCGGTCGCCCCGATCTCACCGTGCGTCTGCGATCGTCGTACTTTAAATCAGCGCCCTTACCGATCCTGACCACCAAAAAGAAGAATGAGAAGGACCCCGAGAAAGCCCGGGAAGACGACATGCGTCTGGTGATTGACGCACCCGTGACGCAATCAGCCATTCCCACGAAACTCAATGTGCGCGTGGCGCTCGTGCCCGGTGTGGGGACGCAAGTCGCAGCCGTGATCGAAATCAATCGGGAATCTCTTTCGTTCGACGATAAAGATGGTAAACCAGCTGCCGACCTGGATATCGGCGGCATTTTTTATAACGACAAGGGCAAACCGATCGACAGCTTTGTCGGTCGTTTACGAGTCTTTCCAGTTCCCGCTGACGCTCCGGCGGAAAAACGACAAGCCGCCATCTATGGTTTTCGCGCGTGGCTGCCGCCCGGGCTTTATCAAGTGCGAATCGGCGTACGCGACGTGAACAGTGGTCGCCTCGGGAATGCGACGCAGTGGATCGAGATTCCCAAAGCAGCTAAATAAAGCCAACCGAACACGCGGCGACTTATCGTCATGCCAAGGGAGTTTGCTGGTCGCTTAGGCAGCGCGACGCAGTTCATTGAAATTCCCAGGCCCGCCGGTAAGTAAGACCTGTTTCAGTGAGGGTTCAGTTCGAGCAGGTGGCCCATCTTCTCTTTTTTCGTTCTCAGATAGCGCGCCGCCGGCTCGAAAGACTCCACTTCGAGCGAGACTCTCTCGACAATCTCCATCCCGGCTTCCTCGAGCGCTTTCAATTTTCCGGGATTGTTTGAAATGACTTTCACCTTGCACAGTCCGAGATCGAACAGCACCTCGGCGCACTGGCGGTAATCGCGTGAATCGACGGGCAGGTCGAGACGCTCATTCGCCTCGACGGTGTCGGCGCCGCGGTCCTGAAGCGCGTACGCGCGAATCTTGTTGAGAATACCGATCCCGCGTCCTTCCTGCTGTTGGTACACGACCGCGCCGCGCCCTTCCGTCTCGATCATTTCCATCGTTCGGTGTAATTGTGGCCCGCAATCGCACTTCATCGATCCGAACGCATCACCAGTCAGACATTGCGAATGAATTCGCACCAGCGTCGGCAGGTCAGGCCGCAACTCACCTTTGTAAAGCACGACGAACTCTTCGGTGCTGGTCAGCGATCGATAACCGGCGATGGTAAAGTCGCCCCACTCGGTCGGCAGTTTCGCTTCAGCTACTCGTTCGATGGACAGAGTGCTGGGTGAATTCGGACAAACATACTTTTCGACAAGAACCTTGTTGGCGGTGCAGCCCATCGGAACCCCTCTTACCAGTGGCGCCTGTTAGCGCATTCTCCAAGCTGTTGATTAACCAGTTGCCATTGATTATAGGTGCTCGGTTATGGCGACCACAAGCCACGACCGCGTGACGGAACTATTGCCGCAACTTCAATTCACAGCTAAGATACGGCGTTGTCAAACGCTTTCACCTGAGTTGACGGTCCCCCTGCAGCACGCATGGCAGACAAATCTGACGATACCTCGCTGGGTAATAAGTCGAGCGAGATCGACACGTTCTCGGGAGA
>DATANL010000249.1:0-4722 GCA_036266295.1 Pyrinomonadaceae bacterium
GCATGATGTAGTTGGTCATCTGGCCATTCGCCATGCGGCCGTTCTGCCACACGACGTTTTCATAGAGCGTCATGCCAATCGCTTGCGCGACACCGCCTTCAATTTGTCCCGCCGCCAGCACCGGGTTGATTACGCGACCAACTTCCTGCACCGCGACAAAATCGTCGACGTGCGCTTCATAGGTCAGTGGGTCGTAAGTGACCTCAGCAACATAGACGGCCCAGGCAAAAGCGCCATACGCCTCGCCTTCATACTTCTCATCATCCCAGTGAACGTTTGGTGGCGGCTGGTACCGGCTGAAACTTTTCAACGGCCCGTGTTGGGCGATGTATTCGCTGCACGCTTTCTGAAACTCTGTTTGCGTGAACTGATCTTTCAAACAGCCGCTGCCGACGAGTGTCTGCTTCAATCCCTGTACCGCTGATTCCACCAGCTTGCCGACGATCATGCAGGTGCGCGAGGCGACCGTTGGTCCACTGTTGGGAACGTTCGCGGTGTCGGGTTGAATCACCTCAAAGAGATCGTAATCAAGACCGAGGGCTTCGGCGGCAATCTGCGCAAAGATCGTGTTCGTGCCCTGGCCAATCTCAGTGCTGGCCGCGAGAATTTTCACGCGCCCTTCGCTGATTGCTTCGGCCCCGACGACCGACTGCAAGTAAACCTCTCCCGATCCGGTGAACCCGGCGCCGTGCATGAACGAAGCGAACCCGATGCCCTTCAGTGGCACAGACTTCAGTCTGTGGTGGCCGGTGTTATTCACAGACTGAAGTCTATGCCACTCAGCATTCTCGCGCGCGAACCGTTCGCGCTTTGCATGATAATCCGTCAACTCAAACGCGCGGTTCATCAAGCCTTCGAGATCGACCTGCTCGCGAATGATCTGATTCGTCGCCGTGGTCTCACCTTCGCGAATGAAATTCCTCCGGCGAAATTCGTCAGGCGTCAAACCGATCGTCCGCGCGACTCTGTCCATATGTAATTCCAAAGCGAAGATACTCTGGGGCGCACCGAAGCCGCGAAACGCTCCGTGCGGTGGCACATTCGTCGCGACCGCGGTGCTTTTAATCCGCACGTTCGGACAGAAGTAAGGACCCGCCGCGTGAATCGTCCCGCGCGAAAGCACGACGGGCGACAGCGTGCAGTACGCCCCGCCGTCGATCGCAAACTCAATCTCCTGCGCCAACAACTTCCCGTCTTTCGTCACCGCCGTCTTGTGTCGCGTGCGCGAAGGATGCCGCTTTGTGGTGGCTACCATGTCTTCTGCCCGGTCATAAATCATCTTCACGGGCTTGCCCGACTTCCACGACAGGAGCGCCGCGTGCCCGGCGAGCAGCGAAGGATATTCTTCCTTGCCGCCAAAGCCGCCGCCGGTCTCAGTCTGAATCACGCGAATCTTTTCTTCCGGCAGTCCGAACAACTTGATCAGGGCCTTGTGCACATAATAAGGACACTGCATCGAGCCCCAGACCGTCACGCCTGCGTCAGGATTCGCAATCGCAATCGCCCCGTTGCTCTCGATATAAAGCTGCTCCTGCGCGCCCGTTTCATATTCACCCTCGACGATAAAGTCCGCGTTGGCCCACACGTCATCGACGTTCCCTTTATCGACGAGGAACCGTTTGAAGACGTTGTCTTCACCCCAAACGATCAGCTTTTGCGCCAACGAATCATCCAAAGAAAGGACGGCCGGCAACTCTTCATATTCAATCCGCACATGCCGCCGCGCTTCCTCGAGCAGGTACCTGTCGTGATGGGCCAGCAGAACGATCGGCTCTTCCGGATGATTGACCGTCTCGTCCGCCAGGAACGGCTGATCGTTGAGAATCAACGCGACATAGTTTTCACCCGGAATGTCTTTGGCGGTAACGATCGTGAATTCGTCCCACGGAATGAGGACATCACCTCCGGTGCTCGCCGGCGGTTGATCGAACCAGATGGACTTAATGCGTCCGCGCGGGACAGAACTGCGCACGGTCACCCCATGCAGCATCCCGTCGAACTTCAAGTCATCAACGTACAGCGCCGCGCCGGTAACTTTCTTGCGGCCTTCTTTGCGGTGGATAGGCTTGCCAACGAGGGTCATATGAAAGGTTCAGATCTCGACCGGCGCGTGCGGCGCCGCTGATTCGGCGCGCGAGTGCATGGTCTCGGCAGCGCTGGTGATGCGCGTGGGATAGCGCTCGCTCCAGCACGCGACGCATGATTCATCTGCGCGCAAACCGGTCGCGGCCTGCATTCCTTCAAGCGACAGATAGCCGAGCGAGTCGGCGCCGATGAATTCGCGAATGCCCTCGATCGAGTAGTTGGCGGCGATCAATTGCGATTTGTCGGGCGTGTCGACGCCGTAGTAGCAGGGACTAATTGTCGGCGGGCAAGAGATGCGCACGTGAATCTCTTCCGCGCCGGCTTCGCGTACCATCCGCACGATCTTCTTCGAGGTCGTGCCGCGTACGATCGAATCATCAATCAGCACAATGCGTTTGCCCTCGATTAGATGACGCACCGGATTCAGCTTAATGCGCACGCCGAAGCTGCGAATTGATTGGCGCGGCTCGATGAACGTGCGGCCGACGTAGTGATTGCGCACCAGGCCGAAGCGAAACGGCAAGCCGCTCTCCGCCGAATAACCAATCGCCGCCGGCACGCCAGAGTCGGGCACCGGGACTACGATGTCCGCGTCTGCCGGTTGTTCGATGGCTAACCGCTGACCCATTTTGTGACGCGAGTGATTTACCGATTGTCCAAAGATGATCGAATCGGGCCGCGAAAAATAAACGTGCTCGAAGATGCACATCGAGTGTGGTTGCGGCTTCAAAGGATGCGACGAACGCAGGCCCTGTTCGTTGATGACGACCATCTCGCCGGGCTCGATGTCGCGAATGTATTTTGCGTCGATGAGATCAAAGGCGCACGTTTCCGAGGCGATTACCCAGGCGTCGTTCAAGCGGCCCAGGGCCAACGGGCGAAAGCCGCGCGGGTCGCGAATCGCAATCAATTCGCGCGGCGTCAGGAACAGCGTCGAAAACGCGCCTTCGGTCTCGCGCAACACTTCAGCAATCGCCTCGCCCACGGTCGCCGCGCGCGAGCGGGCCACGCCGTGAAGAATCACTTCCGTGTCGGACGTGGAAGAAAAAATCGCGCCTTCGCGTTCCAGCCGCACGCGCTCTTCACTGGCGAAGGGAAGATTGCCGTTGTGGCAGACCGCAATTTGACCGTGTTGACAGGTGACCGAGAACGGCTGGCATTCGCGAATCGAAACTTCACCGGCCGTCGAATAACGGACATGCCCAATTGCCGCCTGACCGGGAAGTCGATCGAGCCGGGCCTGATTGAAGGCTTCCGAAACATGGCCCATCTCGCGTTCAGAAATCAGCTGCTCGCCATTCGCGGCGACGATCCCGCACGACTCCTGGCCGCGGTGTTGCAGCGCGTACAACCCGAGATAGGTCAGGCGCGCGGCTTCAGCGTGTCCATAGATGCCAAAGACGCCACACTCTTCGCGTAACTTGTCGTCCAGCACATTCGCCATTACGATTCGGATTATAACCAGTTGCGCAGGTTTCGACTATAAAGGTTTGTTGACGCAACGCGCGCGCGGTTTGCAGATTTCGCGGAAGAAAAATTTCGGCTGCAACGTCTGATGTGGAAAAGCAGTGTATCGGCGCCTGACGGTCGCTGCTAAAAAACTTCGGGGGAGAACAGGGTGAAGTTAAGATCAAAAAAAGCGTTGGTCTACTTAACGGTGCCGGCAGTTTTGTGCGCGGTCTGTGTGTTCGCTGCGGCAATGTCGCGCAAGGTAACGGCGCTGTCGACGACTGCAGGTGATGCGCGTTCCGTCTACAACGCCAAGTGCGCCAGTTGTCACGGACGCGACGGCCGCGCGAGTTCAATGCATGCCAGACATGAGAAAGCGCGTGACCTGACGACCGGCGAATGGCAGGACAGCGTTTCTGACGAGCGAATCTACAACTCGATCAGCAACGGCAAAGGTAAAATGCCGGCATTCAAAAAGAAGTTGTCCGAAGCACAAATCGATGAACTGGTGAACTACGTCCGGCGTTTAAGACGATGATGATGCGGGCGCTGCACGTCATTCTGGGACTGGCCTTACTTGCCAGTCTCGTATTCGCAGGCGCGCGAATCTATCGCCGGCTGCCACCGACGGGCGCGGAATTAAATCAGACGCTGGCCGCCGGCCCGCAGCGCGAACTAACCGTAGTTTTTAATGCCGCTGTGCCGCTCTCTGAAGCGCACGTCCGGCTTTATCCGATCGATTTCCCGGCCACTGAGCGTGACTACTTATCGACTCGCCGCCCCGGAAAAAGTCTCGAAGACTTTCTGGCCACGCGGCTAAAGAACGTCACCCCCGTAACCGTAGAGATTGACAGTGCTGGACGCGGCGTCGCGCGCGTCACCGAAGGCAATTGGTGGATGCTTGCCATGACGGCCCGCGCCAACGGTGAATCGATGGAATGGCGCCTGCCGCTGACAATCGGCGCGCGGCCCCAGACGATCGAATTGTCGGTTGAGAACGCTTACGAGCGGTCGAAGAAGTTTTAGGACAGAGAGGTCAGAGGTCAGAGGTCAGACAATAACAACCCTATCTCGATCTCAAGTACTTTTATTTACTCATGCGATCTTCAAGTTCTTCTTTATTCGATTAGCGAAGACGTTCTAGTCTCTAACCTCTGATCTCTAACCTCTATTCCATGAAGGCACTCC
>DATANL010000250.1:0-2556 GCA_036266295.1 Pyrinomonadaceae bacterium
CATGTTGACGGGACTGTTTCGCGATCGGGAAGGTGCAGAGCGCGCCTATCAATCGCTGAACGAGCGAGGTTATGGAAAAGACGACGTCAATCTGTTGATGTCCGATGACACGCGAAAGAAATATTTCGCCGATCCGACTGAGACTGAAATCGGGACTAAAGCCTGGGAGGGCACCGGCAAAGGCGCCGCGATCGGCGGTGCTGTCGGCGCGACGCTGGCCGCTATCGCTGCGATCGGTACTACTCTGGCGCTGCCGGGTCTCGGGTTGTTGGTGGCCGGTCCGATTGCCGCTGGTCTCGCGGGCGGTGGCGCAGGTGCAGCTACCGGTGGATTAATTGGAGCGCTGGTTGGATACGGCATTCCGGAAGAGCGCGCGCGGTTGTACGAGAAGGGCATCAACGAGGGCGGAATTGTGATGGGTGTGACTCCGCGCAACGCGGAAGACGCCGACTATTTCGAAAACAATTGGCGCCAAAACCGCGGTGAGGGACTGTATCGCTAACGACCGACACGAAGGAGGCAAAATAGAATGCTAAGAACTTTGGCCCTGCTACTGGTCGTTGCGGTCGGCGGTTTTCTCGCGGGATGTACCACGGAAACGAACTCGAACCAGGCAAACAGTAATGCGGGAAATCCGCCACGCCAGGGCGTGGTTGAGACGAACGCGAATCTGCCCGCAAACACAAACGGCAACAACGTATCGTCAAATACTGCCGTGGTAACGAACAATAACGGGAACAAAAATACCAGCGGTGTGCGGTCGATTAACGGTAACGCGAACGAGAACAGGAAAAATCGGAATCGACCTTAGTTTTTGATCGACTTGCATGATAAGCCCCGCGACCACGCGGGGCTTTTGTGTATGTCGCACGTTATCTGAAGAGGGGGGGTGGACGAGTGACAAACGCGAGAACATATTTGATGGTGGCGTTGCTGGCGATATCGCAACCGGCCTGCATCGTTGGTGGATATTCGAGTGGAGGTGGCGGCGGCTGGTTCCTTTGGCCAGGCGGACTGCTCGGGCTTTTCCTGATTGTCGCGCTGTTGTTCTTCGTTCTGAGGAGGCGGCGATAGAGTTTGATCATCCGATCAGCGGTCACTCGATCTTAAGCCGCTCGACGATGCGAGCTTTGGTGGTGCGTGCCGTAGTAAGGACCAGTTTCTGACCGCGCACTTGTTGCGCGCCCTTGTCGACGGCGCCGGGAGGCCCTGGAGCCGTGAGGTTGTTAGGCTCAACCGTACTCTGCAATTGGCCGAGCGTCCTGGGATCTTCGATCGTGGCATCGATCACGAGCTTCGCGCCGCCGGCGACGATCATGAATTCCTGGCCAGGCTTTTCGATTTTGTCATCGGCGTGCAGCAACAAAGTAAATGTCGCCGGACTCACCGTCTCGACTGCATCGGTAATGACGAAGCCGCTTCCGGGCTTGTAAACGAACTCGCGCACAAACTGCTTCAGCCCTAATTCAGGAACATAGGCCGCGGTCGCATCGCCGCGCACAACGATCTGGTTCGACTCGACCTTGACGTCGGCGATGCGAATGCCGTTCATCAAGTCATAAGGCATTTCGGCAAATACATCGTGGCCCGCGCCTTCTTTGCCCTGACCCCGCCCGTTCACCAAAAGCGTGTTGTGATGCGTCGTCAGCGGTACGCCCGCATAACCGCTGTCACCGGTCAGGTACTGGCCGCGCGCGAAAATGATGAAGCTGTTTGCGTCCGGATGCGCATGGCCTGAAGACAAACGCCAATCAGGAAATTGTTTGAGCAGAGGTTCGGCGTGATGACCTTCGGGCGGGCCGCACTTGAAGGCGAACGCGGTCGCATCTTTCGACCAGTTACTGCGCCAATAAAACACTTCGTGATCCGGGAAGTAGTGCCACGCCTGCTGTTTCTCGATCGGGACAGGTTTCAGCTTCGCGTCGTACCAAACCAGCGACCAGAAATCCTCGGCATTCACGTGCCCGAATCCTTTCAACCACTCGGCCACGCCTTGCGCTTCGCCGCTTTGAAATCTTTGGGCCATCCGGAAGAGCAGGTTGTAGTTAGTATTGAAATGTCCCTGCGGATGGGTGCGCGGATATTCGTCACCCTTGTGCGCGCGTGTCAAAGGGCCTTCGAATACGTCGCCAAAATCAAAAATGTAGTCACCGCCCGGCAACATTGAGTGCGCGACGTATTCATGCATCCGCCGAAACCCGGGACGATCGTAGAGATCTTCACCGGTTGCATGCGCCTGAGCATCGAGATAGTGGACCAACCACGGTGTAGAAAAAATCCAATATTCGAAGCCTTCGTAGTAGTAGCCGTCCTGCGAATAGGTCGCCAGCGTCCGATCGAAGATCGCGCGCGCGAGCCTGGCCCACTCCGGAGCCTCGGGCGTTTCGTCATAGAGGGCGTAAGCCGCGACGCCTAAACCCGCGATCGGAATGAAGGTGTGATTCTGGCTGTAGGCGTACGTCTTTCCGGACTTAGGCTTGAAATAATCGGCGAGCAGACGGGCCTGCTTGATTAGCTTCTCGCGATAACGAGTTCGTTCCGCGTCGGTCAGATCGT
>DATANL010000251.1:0-4979 GCA_036266295.1 Pyrinomonadaceae bacterium
TCATGAACGGCTGAGTGCTGGGTTCGAAATACTTAGTCGTTTCAGGAAAGACCGACCAGACGGTGGTGCCGCCGTCTTTCTGCGGATCGTCACTCCATTGAAAATGATAGCCCCAACTTTCTGCTTCGATACCGAGATGTTCGCGATACCATGCGCGCAGTTTGTCCGGGTCTTTCGCCTTAAAGAAGATGCCGCCGATGCCTGTGACTTTTTTCATGGTTCTCCTGTAGGTGCAGGCTTTGTGCCTGCCCTTGTTGCTCAAAACAATCGCGGGCAGGGACGAGCCCTGCCCCTACATCAATTCGCGCAGCGCGCGGATTGTATACTGCCGCGCCATCTGCTTGCGCCATTGATAAACGAAGTCGGTGTTGTCGAGGGGGCGCGCTTTGATGTAAGCAGCTTCCGCCGCAGCCTGAATCTGATCGTCGTCGAGAGTCTTGCCGATCAGTGCCCGAGCGGAATCGGCTACTTGCACCGGTGACGGAGCAATTCCACCGAGGACGATCCTCGCATCCGCGACCGCGCCGCCATCACGCGAGGCTCCGTCGAATCGCACATAGGCGGCCACTCCCAACACGGGAAAATCAAAAGCGCCTCGCCGGCGCAGTTTCTGATAAGACGCCCGCCAACCATTTGTCGGCGGCAGATGAATGTCACCGAGCAATTCATCGGGCCGCTTTTTTAGATAGTCAATGCCGTCATCATTATAGAAACCAGCCGCATCGATCATCCGGTCACCAAGCGTCGACACCAGTCTGAACTTCGCGCCGATTGCGACCATCACCGGTACGAGATCGGATGACTGAACTGCCCAGCACTTGGAACTGCCCGGCGCCACCCAACAAACGTCGCCGTCCTTCTTGAGGCAGAAGTTGATCGCCTTCCGCCATTCATAATTCTGATCGTAATAATTGCAGCGCGTATCGAGCAGCAGATTTCCGCCAATGGTTCCCATGTTACGCAAGATTGGCGTCGAAATCGTCCGCGCCGCGCTCGCCACGACCGGATAATCGCGCTTGATGATTTCGTTTTCGCAAATCTCAGTCAGGGTCACCGACGCGCCAATCACCAACCCACTCCGGCCATCACCGGTTATCTGGTTCAGTTCCGGCAGGCGCATCACCGAAATGACAGTCTTCGGCATTTGTTGCCGCCGCTTCATGTTCGGATAGAGATCAGTCCCGCCGGCGACGAACTGGGCCTCGGGCCCGACATCGCCGACAATTTTTACCGCCTCCGCAATCGTGCGCGGCGTGCGATATTCAAACTTCGGAAGACGCATCATAGGGCGTTAGTGTACTGGTTCTTTTATCTCTTCACATCCCGCCGCACATACAACAACAAATCAACTCCCGGCCGCAGCGGATACGAGCCGTCTTCGTTCATGCCGGAATTGATCTGGTCATAGCGGTCGGCATAATTCCTTTTCAGATCGTCTTCCTGCGCTATTGAGCCAATGATGATGGGTTCGTTCGTGGGGACGATTTGCGTGTAGTAACCGACTTTTTTGTAATCACGGAAGTACCAGGGCAGCGGCCAATAATCAGGCGAGACCAGGGCCACGCCGGTGTCTTCGCCGGTGCCGTTCTTTTGCGCGATGCGATCGACCTCGTCAACCAGCAGCAGCATCTGGCGCTTGGTATGCGCGTAGACGTACGGCAGCACGTCGTCGTCGTAATGGATGAAATTGAGTTGATAGAGTTGATAGCTGCACCACGACGCGAGCAGCATCGCAACTGGAACAAATAGCCACGGCTGATCAAACTCGCGTAGTTTTTCGTATCCGAAATTCAGCGCATAGCCGGCGGTCAGGGCCAGCGGGATGATGAAGTTCAGACATATCCACGGCGTCTTGTAAGTCTGTTCAGTAATTTGCGCATGCAGAAACAAGTCAGACAGCAGACGGCTAACCGACATGCCCGCGATCGAATAGGCAGTCAACAAACCAAATGACCACAACGCCAGGAACAGGCCGAGCCGATTGTCGGCGCGCACCAGCGCGATCAGCGCGCCGAGCCACGCCAGGATTAGTAACACGCCCTCTTCAATCAACAGCCAATAAGGGTACTGGTACCAGGCGTGTTCATGCTCGTGCGTTCGCTGTCGCCAGAGATTCAAAGTCCTGAACGCGTCGGCGACGCCCTTCGGATAATTGGTGAAGAACGATGAATAGAAAAACACCGCCACCAGAATGAAGACGGCGAAGGCCACGAGGCAGACGGTCAGCAGCGGGATCGGTCCCCCGAGCCATTCAATCTTCGCGCGGATTTGATCGCCAATCGATGTTTCGTTCGATTCCCGTTTGCGACCGAATCTATTGCGCAAACGAAAATAGCCGCCGGTGCAAGCCAAGGCGATCAAAAGCACGGGGGCGTTGATGATCCAAGTCTCTTTCGTGGCGACCATCAAGGCCGCTGAGACTGAAGCCAGAATCAAGTAAGCACTCCGACCGGTGTCGTAATATTTCAAGCTAGCGACGACGATGCCAAACGTGAAGAAAACGAACAGCGTTTCGTGAATGAAGTATCGCGAGAGGTAAATCGCGCCCGGCGAAATCGCGATCAAGCCGGCCGCCGCCAAAGCTCCGATCGAGCCCAGTCGTTTTCGCAGACATAACGCCAGCCAAATCGTGCCGATGCCGAAAACGACCGTCGTCAGGCGAATGTTGAAGGTCGTGAGTCCATATTTGTCGCCCGCCGCTTTGCCACCGAAAAAGCGAACGATCCACGGAATGACGGCGGCAAAATAATAAAGCGTGGGCCCGTGATAATTCTGCGGATCGTAAACGTAGTGATTATCGCGTACCAGCGAGAGCAAAAAATTTCCGTTGACACCTTCGTCGTGGTGAAGGGGCACCAGCGTGAGTTTCACCAATCGCAGAAATGCCCCCACGAATAAAATCGCAGTCGCTGAGATCAACCACGACCGGTCGGACATTTGCGGCGCGAGATTGCCTGCACGCATTGACGGGGCGGCGCTTTTTGGCAATGGCTTTGGTTCCTTAGGGCGCGACTTTGTAGAGATGGTACTCACCTACCGTTGCGACTTCATGAAACTGTTTGAAGAACGCGTCGTTGACCGGCATGACCGAGCGTTCCTGTGGATCGACTACAACATAATCGACGTGATATTGGGCGAGCAAGGCACGCGCGTCAAACCCGCCATTGTAGATTTTCTTGATGTCGGCTTCGCGCGGCCCTGAGTCAATGCCGTGCGTCCAGATGTGTCCGGGATAACCCATCAGGGAACGCCGTCCGCTCAGAAATACCGGCGTGTTGTGGACCGGCGCGTGCAGGATCATCGCCTTGGCCGGCGTCTCTTGCTTGATCATCTCTGCGAAGGCGATTCCGTCTGTGTCGAATTCCTGATAGTCACCTTTTTTCATCAACAGGGGAACCACGTCCAATGCCGCAGATAGTGTCAACATGATGAACAGGGCGGCCGCGAGAACCCGGTTCCCGAGACCACCGTCCCACAACTTTGCCAACAGCAACGCGACGATCGGGGCCGAGGCAATCCACCAGTAGTAAAGGATCTTGATGTTGTCCCAAATCCACGGCGCCAGCTTGACCATGTTCGGCACGATGAAGCACAAAGTGAACGGCAAATAAAAAAGCAGCAGCTTGCGCGAGACCAGGTACCGATCAGTTTTCCAGAGCAACGCCGACACCAGCAACGGAATGAAAAAGCCCGTGTTCTTAAACCAGAACCAAAAGACGTTTTCGTTTGCGTGTCCCCAACCGAGCTCCCAGCCGATGAATTGTTTCGTGCTGACCGCCGAGCCATGAGTCGACCAGAGCATCTGCGGAATCGCGATGACTGAAGCTACCACGATGAAGGCCAGCCATTCGCGCCACTTCTTGATGTTGATTAGCGCGAGCACGCCGGCGACGCCCATCGTAGCAATGAAACTGTGCGCATGAATCAGCGGCAGCATCCCGGCGATCACGCCGGCCGCCAGCATGCGTCGCATGGGCAGAGTGCCAAGGGCGAAGCGCCAAGAGTCATGCCGGTCGTCTGCAGCGTTATGGGGATTTGAGATTTGAGATTTGTCGTTCCTGGCTCTTGGACCTTTGCCCTTTGCTCTTTGCTCTTCGCCCTTGGCCCCCTCCATGCTTTGCCACCACTGCGTAAACACGATCACCGCCAAAGGGATACCGAGTAGAAATCCTCGCTGTGGAATCAGCAGCGTGGTAATTGAACCTCCCCATCTCCAGCCCTGGGCCATGTCGGGAATGATGGTGTAGGAATGCTGCATGTTCCGCAGGATGTGAAAGATGCCGCCATCGCTGCGGTTAATATCTGAAAACAACATCGTCCAGCCGAGCCCGCCGTTCAGAATGATCAGCAGCGGCGTGAGGATCGCGGCGGTGCGATTATGCAGCAGTCGCAGCGCGAAGCGATGCAGGACGCCGACCATCGCCACGCCGATGATCCAATTCTCGATGAACAGCGACTGGCGCAGGTTGGCGCCGCTGCGTACGAACATCGCGGAAATGAAATCGGTGAGAAACGGATAGGTGAATCGGACACCCGAGAACGTCGGATCTTCCGGCGGAAAATTCTGCCCGAACGCAAAGCGCGTGATGACAGTCAGGTGAAAAGGCAGGTCCCCATAATTATTCAAGACACCAGTAGCCAGACCGTCGGGCCTGTAAAGCAGCGCGCGATCAAACACCAGCCACATCACGATCAGGACGCCGGCATAAAACAGAAAATAAATGAACGCCCATCGATCGGGCTTCGAACTGGCGCGCGAGATCGCTTTTAGAACCGTGTCGATGTCCGCATTGAGTTGCTTCCGAATGTCAGGTCTTTTGAGTAAGCCTACCGGCAGCAAAAGGACCACGGCAGTCAAACCAATTGTCAGCGGATTCAATCCCAGACACATCGCCAGGATGAAACCGGCGAGCCCCATGACCGCGAAGCCGATGCAGGCGCCGCTGCACAAACGCGCCGCAAGCGGAGCATCGTCGTAG
>DATANL010000252.1:0-4240 GCA_036266295.1 Pyrinomonadaceae bacterium
CTTCGCCAAGATCTCGCACGAGGAGGTCCAACAGGTCGCGGCGAAACTTAATAACCGACCGCGCAAGACACTTGGCTTTAGAACTCCGAACGAAGTATTTTTCAAACATCAACTTGTTGCACTTCCAAATTGAATTCGCGAATGGCAAATGACAAATCGCAAATGACAATAGCTAGATATCCGATCTCAGATTCTAGTCTCTGACCTCTAGCCTCTAACCTCTGCCATGTTAACACTCTCTCCGCCGTCCCCGTCTTAGCCATGTCCGACGAAACCGATTTTAAAGGCGTTTCAATGATTGAGGCTGAAGCCACCGCGGAGATGTTGCTGATGACGGGAACATTCCGCTCTCCCCAGACAATTGAGGAACCGATCGAACAGACGATCGTGCGCGCCGTCCTGGAGGGAGAACACGATCGCTTCGGCCGGCTTTATGAGATGTACGCGCCGCTGGTGCATGGGGTCTTGTTGGCGCGCGTGCCGCGCGATGAAGTAGACGATCTGGTCCAGGACATTTTTCTGCACGCGCTGCGCAAGCTGCACACGTTGCGCAATCCGATGGCGTTCGGTCCGTGGATCGCGATGATCGCGCGCAACCGGGCGATGGATTTCCACCGCGCCTCGCGCGACATGGTTGAGGTGGAAGAGAACACGGCGGTAGCCAAGCCGGCGAACCGGACGGCGCACGAGGTTCTGGATTTCATTCGACAGCTTCCCGATACGTATCGCGAGACTTTGGTCTTGAGATTCGTCGAAGGCATGACCGGTCCTGAAATAGCAGTGCGAACCGGATTAACGCCGGCGTCGGTGCGCGTGAACCTGCATCGTGGAATGAAATTGCTGCGCGAGAAGATGGGCGTGTCGGGTACGGCTGGCAATTCGCCCTCCCCCGCTGGGGGAGGGTTGGGGTGAGGGCCTCGAGCCGATAGACCCTCACCCCATCCGCTCTCCCAATGGGAGAGGGGCAAACGGGAGACATATGAACGACAATTATCTTTGGGACCGCACGGGGGAACCGGACGCAGAGGTCCAGCACTTAGAAGATTTGCTCGGCAGTCTGCGATATCAACCGCGACCGCTGGAGATTCCGCCAAGCATGAATGTCAGGCGGAAGCGGGCTTTCATCCCTTTGGCGATCGCCGCCGCAATCGCACTGCTGATGATTGGCGCAGGTCTCTGGGTGCGTTTCGCAAATTCCAATCGGCGACCCGTTTTGCAAGCCGAACGTGCGCCTGACTCAACTGCGCCGCCGCTAATTGCCCGGTCGTCAAACGATCAACCGGCGAGCTCTTCGACACTGCCGGAACCAAGAGAGAGTTCTTCGGCGCCTCGAAAGGCGAATCGAGGAGTGATCGCCCCCAAGTCACGACGGCCGATCCAGCCCGCGGCGCCGGTACTGACCGCGGAAGAACTCGCGCAGAAGGAACAGGTCATAGTCGCTTTGCGTTTGGTGAGCTTCAAACTAAATCTGGCCCAGCGTAAAGCCCAGGGGCTTCCCCAAATAAATTCAATTCGCAATCACAAGATTGGATGAACTAATTATGAGAATACTCTTCCGACACCTTTTGAAATTCGCGCCGGCGTTTCTGTTCGTGATAACAGCGCACGTGGTGACGACGGCGCAGACGGCGAAGCTTCAGCTCGATCAGCTCGACGTGCTCGCCAACCGCGCGAGCGAGACTGTGGACGTCAAGCTCGATGAGCATCTGATGCAGACCACCTTGAAGTTCTTTTCCGCCAGGGACAATGAAGATGCCGAGATTCGCGACGTGATCAAGAACCTCAAGGGCATCTACGTCAAGAGCTTCACCTTTGAGAAGCCCGACGGCTACACGCCGGCCGAAGTGGACTCGGTCATGTCGCAGCTCAAAGGCGGCGGGTGGAGCAAAATCATCGGCGTCACCAGCAAGAAGGATGGCGAAAACGTCGAGGTTTATTTGCTCACCCTCGGCGATCAAATTGCCGGGTTGGCCGTGGTGAGCGCCGAACCGAAGGAATTCACCGTGGTCAATATCGTCGGGCCAATCAACCTGGAAAAGTTGACTCAACTGGAAGGTTCATTTGGCGTTCCTTATCTCACTCTGCCGTCGGATAAAAAGAAGACCGATAAGTAAGAGACTGGAGCGCAACCGTCTGGGTTGCCACCATAGCAAGCGAGGACGCTTGCGCTCCAGTCCGGCTGAGAAAGATTCATGACGAAGCTGCTCACATTAGTGCTGACGATTTCACTCGCGCTGGCCTGGCCCATCTGCGCCCGTGCCGATCGCGATGGATTCAACGAGGCCGTGAAACTCATCGAGCAGTTCTATCACGTCAAACATCAGAACATTCCGCTGCTCGCGCGCGCGAGCATGAAGGCGGTGAAGACCGCGGCGAAAATTAAGGGCGGTGAGTACAAAAAGCTGGCGGAAGCCGGCAGCGTGCGCGTCGCTTTCTTTGAAGAGCAGACGTTCGATTCCCGCGGCCAGATTGCCAGCTTCAAGAGCGGGGTGCAGAGCCTTTTGGGCGATCAATGGTCGGCACTGGTCCAGACGCTCGCGCCCAAAACGGAAGAGCAAACGTACGTCTACGTGCGCGACGCCGGCAAAAATTTCCATGTGCTCGTAATAACTATCGAGCGCAGAGAAGCAACTGTGATCCAGGCGACCCTGGCGCCCCAGGTCCTGGCGGACTTGCTCAAAGATCCCGAAGGGATGGGCAAGGCCATCACTGATGAAGCAACAACCAGCGATCCGTAAAAGAATCAGTAGCCCGACCGTGAGAGAGCAACTACCGGAGAAATCAACGATGAAAATCGAATCAGCTCACATCCGCCTCTTAGCGCGAACAAAGCGCCGTCAAGCCGGCGCACCGCAAAAGTCGCGATTGGTCATCGGCGTCTTAATGATCTTGTTGGCCGCACCGGCCATCTTTGCTCAGGACGTCGCGGACACAATCAAGATCCGCACCCGCGTCGTATTTCTCGACGCGCTGGTGAAGGACAAGCGCACCGGCACCCCGATTTCAGATTTGAAGGCGGAGAACTTCGAACTGCTGGACGACGGCAAGCCGCGCACCATTTCGTACTTCACTAATGAAGGACAGGCGCGCAAGCCTCTGGCGCTCGTCCTGGTGCTGGATATTGCCGACGACGGCGCTGGACGTTTTCTCAAACGCGAAGAAGTGCGCGCCGCCATCGTCGACGAATTATCAAAACTGCCGCCGGGTGACGAACTGGCCATCCTCGCCCTCAACACCAACAACATCGACGATAAGAGCGCGGCCATCCGCAACGGTCACGCGATTTGGCTGACCGATTTCACACGCGACCGTGCCCAGATTGAGAAAGCTCTCGCCCGGATTCCCGCGCTGGTGGCGGAAGCCCCCAAGCCGGCCAAGACCGAGGATAAGAAAGATCCGAATGATCCAAAGCGCGACGGCAGCGGCAGCGTGTCCATCAGCGCGAGCACCGACGGCAATGCTGCTCAGTCAGCCGACGCTAAGCCTAACGATGATGTTTTGGAAATCGAAACCATCAAAGGGAAAAACGGCGCTGTCATAACGCGCACCACGAAGAAGGACGGGACCCAAACCATCAGCCGGGTAAGCAGCAGCGGGAAGGTCAACGTGGTCCTCGACAACATCTATGACATGGCCGGCGCGACGCGCGATGCCACGCGGTTCGTCGAAGAGAAACGGCCAAATTCGCAGGCCGCAATCGTTTGGATCTCGGATGGGATTGCGCCGATCTTCAAAGAGGATGTGGGCGCCACCGAGCAAATCCTGATTCGACAAAACGCGATATTCAACAGCCTGAATGTAGACATGAAGACGCTCTACAAGTTTTTGTTGCCGCTGGGCCAGCCCCTGGTCGGATGGACCGGTATCAGTCTGGCCGGCAGTGCGAGACGTCTCGCCCAGCAGAGCGGCGGCGAATCTGTGCACGTCAGCCGCGTCAGGGATTACGGCGCGGGTCTCGCCCGGGTCATCGGCAATCTCAACGCGCGTTACAGCCTGGGATTTACCCTGGCCGAAGATGAAAAGGATGACGGCCGCATGCACGAACTGACTTTGCGCGTGAAGGCGCCGGATGCCAAAGGAAAGCAGCGCCGCTTGGATGTCAGTTCACGACGCGGCTATTACATGCCGAAGACCGAAACAGCCGACGCGATCGTAAAGTAGCGCAGCCCGCGTCAAACCAGTAGAATTGGCTTCGTGAGGTTTTACCGAAGCGCGTGAGACGCTTCAGCCCTTATGAAGC
>DATANL010000253.1:0-10433 GCA_036266295.1 Pyrinomonadaceae bacterium
CGAGTGCCCGTGGGCGGTGTCGATCACCAGACAATCGACGCGCGCTTTGACCAATTCATCCGCGCGTTCTCTGAAGTCGCCGGTGGCGCCGATGGCCGCGGCGACTCGCAATCGGCCAAGATCGTCTTTCGCCGCCGTGGGATATTTGATTGCTTTCTGAATGTCTTTGACCGTAATCAATCCCTTCAAATGCTTGTCGTCATCGATGACCAGAAGCTTCTCGATGCGGTGCTCCTGCAGAACTGCTTTTGCCTGCTCGAGCGTGGTGCCTACCGGCACGGTCACCAGCGGCTGCGGCGTCATTACTTCGGACACCGGCAGATCGAACCGCGTTTCAAATCGCAGATCGCGATTGGTAATGATGCCGACGAGGTGGCCATCTTCATCAACCACCGGTACGCCGCTGATGTGATAGCGCTCCATCACATTCAACGCCTCGCGCACGGGACGGTCCTGACGAATGGTTACCGGGTCGACGATCATTCCTGATTCGGAGCGCTTTACTTTGTCGACCTCCGCGGCCTGCCGCTCAACGCTCAGGTTCTTATGGACCACGCCGATGCCGCCTTGTTGGGCGATCGCGATCGCCAGCGCCGCTTCGGTCACTGTGTCCATGGCCGAGGAGCACAAGGGAATTTGCAAACGGATGCCGCGAGTGAATTGCGTTGACGTGTCAGTCTCGGTCGGCAGGACATCGGAACGCGCCGGCACTAACAAAACATCATCGAAGGTGAGGCCTTCCGGAATATCTTCAATAATCATGAACTGCTAATTGCTCCTTCCAAGTTTGCAAGAGGCTAGAGATCAGAGATTAGAGGTTAGCAAAAACTCGCTGGACTATTGATCGCGTAATAATAAGAAGCGGCCGGTCTCGCGACTAATAATCGATATCACCCTAAACTACCATGAACTCCAGTCTCCAATTTCTACTCTTGTCTGCAACAGGCTAGAGATTAGAGGTTAGCAAAGACTCCCGGGACTAATGATCGCGTATTATGAAGCCCCCGGTCTTGCGACTAATAATCGATATCACCGTACCGACCATGAACTCTAGTCTCTAATTTCTAATCTAACTCTAACCTCTAATCTCTCCTTAACGACTTCGGACCTTACCTAATAAATAAAAAGCCCGCATCGATTTGCGGGCACTTCTCAACTCACAGGTTTGCGCACGGCTGCCGAATTGTCGGAGCCTCGACCGATCTAAAAATCTACGCAATGAAGCCGTGGTTCTTCTCCTTTTCGAATTTCATGTCGCTCAGAGCAGGCGTGCTGTGTCCGGCCGCAAACTCCAATCGCTGATTTCTTTCGTTGGCGCCCCGGCCGCGCTGGCTCTTTTGATAGAAATGCAGGCCGGCCCAAACGGCCGCCGACAAAGCCGCGAGGATAATGATCGCCAGGATCAAGGTCTTCAGTCCCGAGCGATTGGTAGCCGCGCTATCTTCAGTGTAAACGAGTGAGCGGTGAACTTTTGAGCCATCATCGTCAGATTCACCCCGCTCGCGCAACGTGCGTGAATAATCTTCCAGGGCGATATGTTCATCCATGCCGACGAACTTTGCGTAAGCGCGAATGAAGCTGCGATTAAAAATTCCGCCGGGCAGGCGTTTGTAATCGTCGCCTTCGATCGCCTCGAGATAGCGGATTGAAATGCGGGTCTGTTCAGAGATCTCGCGCAGAGCAATCCCCCGCTCCTCGCGTGCGAGTCGCAGTTTCTCTCCGATGCTCTGTGACATTTTCGACTGAGTCGATCCTAAACGTGGGCTCGCCCAAGCATCCGGTCGAAATCGCCACCAGGGCCGGCCTTGGGCGGCAAGTTCGGTTTTCAACTTAAGCGTTGGCGCGCACTATAACGCCCGCTTGGAAATGTTGTCAAACTTTATGGTTTGCGAGTTTCGCCTCTCTTGATTCTTGCGCGCCGCGGTGGTAGCTTGAGGCGTAATCAGTTTTGTTTTTTAACTTCTACAATCTTAAAAAAAGTGAGGACTGACGGAGATGCCCCTTGAAGCACTCGGAATGGTCGAGACGAAAGGTTTTGTCGGCGCCGTCGAAGCCGCAGACGCGATGGTCAAAGCGGCTAACGTGCAACTTCTTGGTAAGGAATATATCGGTGCTGGATACGTGACGGTGTTCGTGCGCGGCGATGTCGGCGCGGTTAAAGCGGCGACTGACGCAGGCGCAGCCGCGGCCCGCCGGGTCGGCGAATTGATTAGCGTCCACGTGATTCCGCGACCGCACGGAGAGGTCGAACGGGTGCTGCCGGTAAACGGACGCACAGGGTATAGCCCCGACGAACAAGCGCAATTAGGCGGAGCACGCGGTCAATTGGGTCAGGGCGACGCCGGCCGATCGTTGAATGCGCGCGAAGGTTCGAAAGAAAGAGCAAAGTGAATTAGAGCTTAGAGTTTAGTGCTTAGAGCTTAGGGCGTCGTCGGTGACGAGTCTAAGCTCTAAATTCTAAGCTCTAAGCTCTAAGCTCCAGGAGTTTCGTCATGTCGGCCGACAAAGATTTACTTTCGGTTCAGCAAGCCCGCGACCTCGTCGAAGCTGCCCATCGCGCCCAGCAGGAAGTTGCCCGATTCGATCAAGCGAAGATTGATCGAATCTGCGACGTCATGGCGAAAGCGGCGCTGCGCGAATCGGCACGCGTCGCGGCCCTGGCCGTGGAAGAAACCGGCTACGGCGTGGCTGAAGACAAGCAGGTCAAGAATCAATTCTCGGCTGAGATCGTCTGGAACTATTTCAGAAATCTGCGCACCGTCGGCGTGGTTTCCGAAACCAAAGACGTCGTGGAAATCGCCAGTCCGCGCGGCGTCGTGTGCGCCATTATTCCTTCGACCAATCCGACTTCAACCGCAATCTTTAAAATCTTAATCGCGATCAAATCGCGCAATGCGATTGTGCTGTCGCCGCATCCTTCGGCCGCGCGTTGTATTAACGAGACGGTCAAGGCCATGCGCGAGGCCGGCGTGAAAGAAGGTCTGCCGGCTGAGGCGATCGGCTGCATGACGACCGCGACCATCGAAGGCACCGAAGCCCTGATGAAACACAAGATGACCGCGGTTATCCTGGCTACCGGCGGCATCGGTCTGGTGCGCGCCGCTTATTCGTCGGGGAAACCTGCGTTTGGTGTCGGGCCGGGCAACGTGCCGGTGTTCATCGAGCGATCGGCCAATGTTCCGAAAGCGGTGCAGGATATTTTGACGGGCAAGTGTTTTGATAACGGGACCATCTGCGCTTCTGAGCAGGCCATCGTCTGCGATGCGCCGATCGAAAACGCTGTGCGCGAACAATTCAGGTTGCAGGGCGCGCACTTTCTCAGCCAGTCGGAAGCCGATCAACTCGCGAAGATCGTAGCCACGCCGCAACGAAGTTTGAATCCCGGCATCGTCGGCAAATCAGTCGAAAAGATTGCCGGCATGGCGGGCATCAGCGTGCCGCCGGGAACGCGCTGCCTGATTGCTGACGTGGGCGGAGTCGGACGTGACTTTCCTCTGTCGATGGAGAAGCTGTCGCCGATTCTCGCGTTCTATGTGGAAGATGGAATAGAACGCGGCGCCGCGCGGTGCAACGAAATACTTCATTACGGCGGCATGGGCCACACCGCTGGAATTCACACCGGTTCGCGTGAAGCGGCGGTTCGTTATGGCGCCGAGATGCCGGCCTCGCGCATCACGGTGAACACACCAACCACGCATGGGGCTATCGGATTCTCGACGGCACTGCCGCCGTCGATGACTCTGGGCTGCGGTTCGTGGGGCGGCAATGTAACTTCCGATAACGTTTCGCCGCTGCATCTGATGGACATCAAACGCGTCGCATTTGAGACGCGGCCGGTCGCGAGTAAGCGGCCCGCAGTTGCCGCGCAGCCGAGCGTGGCGCCGCAACCGGCTTTCAGTGCGCCGGCAGCTGCAGCGCCTCGGCCCGCAGCGCCGAAAGTGAGCCGCGAAGAAATCGCCGCCATCGTCGATCGTTTTCTCGCGAATCGCCCGGCTGAGCCGGCGCCGCCAGCGGCGCCGCCGAAGATTGAACCGGTCCCGGTGTCCTCCGAAAACGGCGGCAGTGCATCGCGACCTGCGGCGAATCCGCCGTCGTCGACGAATGGACATAAGGCCGCGGATTTTGTGAGTGAAGACGACGTGCGCCAGGCGATTCAAAAGGGCGAGAAGATTTACGTCGGGCCGAAGACGATTATTACCCCTTCCGCGCGCGACCTCGGCGACCCGGCGGAAGTGTTCGCAAAGGCCTGAGGCCGTTTCAAGTTTCAAGTTTAAGGTTTCAAGTTGAAACCTGCGCGCTCCAACCTGAAACTTGAAACCTGAAACTTGAAACTCAATGTTCTTAGGCAAAGTCATCGGCACGGTTTGGTCAACCAAGAAAGCTCCGGATCTCGAAGGGGTTCGCTTCCTCGTCGTGCATCCGTTTGATCTCGATCACGAACCGACTAAGAACGTCGTCGTGGTTGCGGATCGTCTGGGCGCCGGCGCCGGCGAAACGGTGATGTGCGCGTATGGCAAAGCGGCGCGCACGGCAATCGGCAACCAGGACATGTCCATCGAAGCCGCGGTCGTAGGTATCGTCGATCGAGTTGATCTGGCAGAGACTCGTTCGGAAGAATTGCGTGAAGCGGCCCAGTCACTTAGCCGCGACAACGGCAGACGTTGAAGGAAGAGGTTAGAGGCTAGAGGCCAGAGGTTAGTCTCGGAGACTGAAGAGGTCGCAGGACATTCAGACTAATCTCTAATCTCTGACTCTAGCCTCTTTGTTGAAGGTAGAGGTTAGAGGCTAGAGGTCAGAGGTTGGTCTCGGAGACTGAAGAGGTCGCAGGACATTCAGATTAACCTCTAATCTCTGACCTCTAGCCTCTTTGTTGAAGGTAGAGGTTAGAGGTCAGAGGTTAGTCTCGGAGACTGAAGAGGTCGCAGGACATTCAGACTAACCTCTAATCTCTGACCTCTAGCCTCTATTTGTTATGGCGAACGAAGAGTTGATCTATCGAATCACCCGCGCGGTTTATGATCGCCTGGGGACATCTACCGACGAGTCCACGGTCGAGCAACTCGTTACCGATATCTACAAAACGATCGAGCCAGCGCTGGAGAGAAACGGCCCGAAGCGTTCAGCGCCGACCGCAGGATCGGTATCATCGATGTCCGAGGCCGCCGGATCTGAGGGCTCGACGACGCGCTTAATCATTTCAGTTTTTGGCGTGGACCATCCGGGCATCGTGGCCGGCGTCGCCGAGATTCTTTCCGAGGCGCAATGCAGCATCATCGATATTAATCAGACGGTGGTGCAGAAAAAATTTGCCATGGTGATTATCGCTGACGCCGCACGCTCGCAGACCTCGATCACCGAACTCAAGGACCGTTTGCGGCATCAAGGCGAGCAGCTCGGGGTCCACATCTATGCGCAGCGCGAAGATTTGTTCAATGCCATGCACAGAATCTAGAAAGCAGGAGACGGGAGTCGGGAACCGGGGGCTGGAAAGAAAACTCTTCGGCTCCTGGCCCCCAGCCCCCTGCTCCTTTTTGTATGCCTGAAATTTCACATCGATGTCCCGGTTGTGGCGCGTCGACTCGCGATTTTGGCGAGGGCGTTTTGTTCTGCCCTGAATGCGGAAAGCCACTGGCGGGTGGGGCCGAGTCTCACGAGGACGAATCGCAATCGCCGTCGGCGAACGAATCCGTCGTCGCAGCGGCGTCGTCTTCGAGCGATCAGCTACCCACCGATGCTTCCGCGAAAGTCGAGAAAGCGCCGGGTCACGACGGTGAGGAACGCGCTACGGCGCGCGAACGTACGCGTGAAACGCTGCAGCGCGCTTCTCAAAGAACTCGCGGCGCGATCGAAGACAACGTCAAACGCGTGGAAAAAATTCACCACGTCTCGAGTGTCGTGCTCGAAGAAGCCGGTTACGATCCGAGCCTGCGTTTTGTCCTCGTCGCTCTGGGACTGTTCGTGCTTTTTGTTATTTTGCTCGTGCTGAGCAAAGTAATGGGATGATATTTAGTTTCAGGTTTCAAGTTTAAGGTTTCATGTTGGATGACTTGAAACTTGAAACCTGCAACTTCAAACCTTTTCGATGGAATACACCCAGGCCGAAATTCTGCAAACCGTGCGCATGACCGAGATGGAGCATCTCGACATTCGCACGGTGACGCTGGGGTTGAGTCTGCGCGATTGCGCTACTGATTCGATCGAGACGACGGCGCAACGCGTACGCGAGAAGATCGAACGAACGGCCGCCCGGCTGGTGAGCACGGTCAACGAGATCGGCGACGAGATGGGCATCCGCGTCGCGAACAAGCGGATCGCCGTCACGCCCGTTTCGATGTTGACCGAAGGCGCGCGTGGCAATCCCGTCGATCTCGGTAAAGCAATCGATCAATCGGCCGCCGTGGTCGGCGTAGATTTTGTCGGCGGTTATTCCGCGCTGGTACCGAAAGGCTTCACCAGAAACGAAAGTAACTTTCTCGATTCGATTCCCGAAGCGCTCTCTTCGACTGAGCGTCTGTGTGGATCGGTCAATGCCGCGACGACCCGCGCCGGCATTAACATGGACGCAGTGGCGCGGGTGGGCAAACTGATCAAGGACGCTGCCGAACGAACGCGCGATCGCGGCGGTCTGGCTTGCGCGAAGTTCGTGTGCTTTGCCAACGCCGTCGAAGACAATCCATTTATGGCCGGCGCTTTTCATGGAGTCGGCGAAGGGGAAGCCGTGTTGAATGTCGGCGTGTCCGGACCGGGAGTGGTGAATCATGCCGTGCAACATGCCGCGAAGGATCTTCCGCTGCACGACCTGGCGGAATTGATCAAGAAGCTTTCTTTCAAACTGGCGCGGGCGGGAGAATTGATCGGTCGCGAGGCTGCGCGCCGCCTGGACATTCCCTTTGGCATCATCGATTTGTCGCTGGCGCCGACGCCGGTTCCGGGCGATTCAGTCGCGAACATTATCGAAGCGATGGGGTTCGAGCGCGCGGGCACGCATGGCACGACCGCCGCGCTGGCTCTGCTCACAGACGCCGTGAAGAAAGGCGGTGCGATGGCCAGCAATTCGGTCGGCGGCATGAGCGGCGCATTCATTCCCGTCTCAGAAGACGCGGGCATGATCGAAGCGGCTCAGCTCGGCGCGCTCAATCTCGAAAAGCTTGAAGCCTGGACCAGCGTGTGTTCGGTCGGCATTGACATGGTGGCGGTGCCGGGATCGACGTCGGCTGAAACAATCGCGGCAATCATCGCCGACGAAATGGCCGTGGGCGTGATGAACAACAAGACGACCGCGGTGCGCATCATACCGGTGCCCGGGCGAGACGTCGGCGAGATGGTTGAATTTGGAGGGCTGTTGGGCAGCGCGCCCATCATGCAGGTCAACCGGTTCTCATCTGCTGAATTTATTCGACGCGGTGGTAGAATCCCTGCCCCGGTGCAGTCTTTAAGAAACTAGGGAGGTTGCATGGTGAAAGTAATACTCCTGCCGCTGTGTCTGGTTGCTTGTGTTGCGATCTGTTTTGGCCAGTCGAATAAACCCAAACCTGATCTGACCGGCACCTGGGTCGATGTCACCACGAAATCAAAAAAGCGTTCGCCGGAACAGATTAAGATTACGCACCACGACCCGGAATTGATCCTTCGCCGTAAGATCACCGTCAACGGCACGACTGAGGAACGCGATATGACTTACTACACCGACGGCCGGGGCGAAAAGAATCCGCCGCTGATGTGGCTGATTTCAACCCCCGACTCCGGTTCTTCCCAGCCACCAGACGTCGTGTCAGAGACGACCTGGAACAAAGACAAGATTGTGATTCACTTCGCGAACCGCGTTTATGCCGGCCAGGCAGTGGTAGAAGCTGACATCAAGATGGAATTTCGACTGTCGAAAGACGGGAGAACCCTGAGGCGAACCACGAGCATAGCCCCGCTGCAGATTTCCGCGCACCCTTTGCTCGCTGTCGGCAATGGCGCTGATGTCAGGACGTCCTACAAGTTGATTTCAAAATAGACGAATGCGGCCGAGCGAAAGACGCTATGATACCGAACCTTGATTGTTATCGATGTCTATGAACAAACTAGTCGCCATCACCTGCTTAATCCTGTTCTGCGCGGCCCTGGCTGTGGCGCAGAACAAACCCAAGCCAAACCTGTCGGGCTCGTGGATTGTTGACCCAACAAAAAGCGAGAAGACGAACAATTTCATGGAGGACTCGGAAAACTCGATCACCATTGAGCAAAACGATCTCGAGATCAAGTTCACCAGTAAGTTGGGATCGGTCTTAATCCCGGTGGTCCATTACACGGATGGGCGCGGTGAGACTTTCAAAAGTCAGCGGACCGGAGGCTCGATCCAGTCCAAAACAAAGTGGGACGGCGACAAGCTGGTAATTCACTACGTCGGCGGTGGCATCGTCGGGTTCAGCGGCGCGCGTAATGTGAACGTCATCGAAGAGTGGAAATTGTCGAAGGACGGACAGACACTGACAAAGAAAATAATCGTCATTCCGCCCCGCGACGCTCCGGACCGCGTCAATGCCGTGCCGGTCACACAGTCGAACCAGGAATATAAGAAGGTGTACAATCGGGCGCCAGCCTAATCCGGATTGAGAACCTATGGAACGAGAAGCATTGGGAATGATCGAATGTCGCGGCCTGGTCGCGATGATTGAAGCGGCCGACGCCGCCGTCAAAGCTGCCAACGTCACGCTGGTCGGCTGGGAAAAGATCGATGCCGGCCTGGTCACCGCAATTGTCCGCGGCGAAGTTGGCGCGGTGAAAGCTGCGGTTGATGCCGGAGCCGCGGCCGGGCGCAGAGTCGGCGAAGTGTTAAGCACGCATGTGATTCCGCGGCCTCACGCAGAAGTCGACTCAGGCATTCCGGTGCTGCATACCGGCGAAACGACGCGCAAGAAAATCAGCGGCTCGGTTCCTCCAAGAAAATAAACGACCTGATTCATGGAAGCTCAATTCATCGACAACTCACCAAAATTCGATCGCCGTCCGTGGGGCACTTTCACGGTGCTTGATGAAGGCGACGACTTCAAAGTCAAACGCATCGAAGTGTTGCCCGGCAAACGGCTCAGCTATCAGAAGCATGCGCAGCGCGCCGAGCATTGGGTGGTCGTGCAAGGCACGGCGAAGGTGACGCTCGACGATCGCGACATCGAAGTGAAGTCAGGCGAAGCTATCGATATCGCCATCGGCATGGCCCACCGCGTGGAAAATCCCGGCGACGAACTGCTGGTCTTCATCGAAGTGCAGCGGGGCAATTATCTCGGCGAGGACGACATCGTGCGCTTGCAGGATGATTTCGGGCGAGTTAGTTAACGTCGCAGATGGCGGAAGAGTGCGCCCTATTTCATCCGCACATGGCCCTGTCAGTACCACCTGCGTAAGCGGGTGGGTCGTAACCCGACGAATGCCCGCCGGACCCAGCCGCTGACGCAGCTGGTACCGACCAACTGACATCCGTGCGCGAAACCTCTATAATCGTTTCCAAGACCCCTGAATATCCCTCGGATGAATTGGAAACGGAGCAATTGAAATGTCCGGCGAATCGCTTGATCGTTATTTCCGCTTGATTCGTGATGACCGCCACCGCCGGCCTTCGGGTCGCTTGTGGTGTCCGGCAGCAGATGTCTATCGCAGCCGGGACGGCTGGATCGTCAAGGTCGATCTGGCCGGCGTCCAACCGCAGGACGTTGACGTGATCATTGACGGCGACTTACTGCGCATCAGCGGATCGCGGCGCGACGGCACTTGCGGTGAAGGCGTCTCGCATTATCAGTTGGAAATAACTTACAGCCGTTTTGAAAAGATGATTAGGTTCCCTCGCTCGATAGAACATGCCGCCATCGAACGTGATTATCACGATGGGCTTTTGATTCTGCATTTGCGTGAAGAGCAGGAGCAGGCGAGAGCGGCGCGCAGATAAAGCATTTCATTTCATTTATCCATGGCAGAAGAAAATTCGAATCAATCACCGGAGAACGGTCCGGTCAAAAAACCAGAGGGCGTGCCTTTCGTCATTCCGGTTCTGCCGTTGCAGAACACGACCCTGTTTCCCGAGACGATGGTGCCTTTGTCGGTCGGTCGTCCCGGATCGATGGCCGCAGTCGAGTCGGCGCTCTCCAGCGAAGAAAAATTGATCGCCTGTTTCAGCGTCCGGCCGGAAAAAGCCGGCGAGGGCGATGCGAAGCCCGACGACCTCTACGAGATTGGCACGCTGGTCCAGATCAAGCGGATGGAGCGGGCCGAAGACACTTTGCATCTGATCGTGCAGGGCATCGACCGCGTACAGTTGATCGCGTGGGAGCAATCAGAACCGCACCTGCGCGGCCGCGTGCGCGTGCTTCCGGAACTTCAGGTGCACGACAAAGAAAAAGTTGAAGCGACCAAGCGTAATGTGCAGTCGCTGATTCAGCAGGCGCTCGCTTATC
>DATANL010000254.1:0-7727 GCA_036266295.1 Pyrinomonadaceae bacterium
CAGCGGGTCAGGAATTTTGCCGGAGATGTCCGATGGGTTGCGCTTGAGTCTGCAGGACTGCGTTCGCTTGATGATGCTATTGAGCGATAACACGGCGACGAACATGGTCCTCGATTATCTCGGCACCGATTCGGTGAATGAGCGAATGAACTCGCTTGGATTTAAGAGCACCCGGCTGATGCGACGCGTAGGTAGCGGCGGCGATACCAGGGAAGGGAAGATCGCGGACAACAAGCGATTCGGACTGGGCGCGACGACGCCGCACGAGATGGTGGATATTCTCGAGAAGCTCGAGCGCGGACAAATCATTAACGCCACCGCCTCGAAAGAGATGATCGATTTGATGAAGCGCGAGCAAGCGCGATTCGCAATTGGCCGCACGATCCCCGACACGGTCGCGACAAAGTACGGCGCTCTCGACGCGCTGCGAAGTTGCGTCGGCATCGTCTATTCGAAGCAAGGCAGGATCGCGATGGCGATTACCGTTGACGACATGCCGGTCAATTGGTCAGTCGATAACGCCGGCTACCTCATGATGTCGAAGCTGTCTTTGATTCTCGTTGAAGGCTTGAAGACTCGCTGAAGAATCAAAGTTTTCCGTTACAGGAAAATTCAAAAATCGGCAGATTGCTCCGCGGTTTTGGATGACTTCCTGCCTGAGATGATCCCCATGGCTGGAAAAGACTAAAGTTTTCGACGTTAGCATCCATTAGTTAAAGCGGAACGATAAGTGCTGTCAGAAGACTTCCGTTACAAGAGTTTGCCCGCAGGTCTGAATCAATTCTTGATTAATCAGGACTTGCAAACCCGACAGAACCTATCACCCGCACGTCACGCTGGTTGCGCCAAACCGGCGCATACTTCTTTGACGCGGGCGGCGTCTTGTCGCCCTGAAAACCCTTTCACACGCTACGCCACCTGGAGGAACTCATGAGGAGAATTGCGTTAATGCCGGCGGCATTGTTGCTGCTGGTGATTGCTTCGATCAGTTCGTTTGGCCAACAGGGACAGTCATCAATTCGAGGGGTTGTTAGTGATCCGAAGGGCAGCCCCATCCCGGGCGCCACGGTCACCCTGGCAGACCCCGTACGGAATTTCACCCGTACGCAGGTAACCAACACCGACGGTCAATACCAATTTAAGCCCGTTCCTCCCGGTACTTATCGCCTGGATGTCGAGATGAAGGGTTTTAAGAGATCGGCGATCGCATCTTTGCAAGCGCTGGTTGACACCCCCACAGACGTGGATGTGCAACTGGAAGTCGGCAGCGTGACGGAAACGGTGAACATTACTTCCGCCGCGGAAGCTCCACTCAATACTACGGACGCAACGATTGGAAATACCTTTGACAGTCGCAGGATCTCTGAGTTGCCTTTGAATGCGCGCAACGTCGTCGGTTTGCTTTCGCTGCAGCCGGGCGTGACCCAGGCGGGTTATGTAAACGGCGGGCGAGCTGATCAGGCTAACGTCACTCTCGACGGTGTCGATGTGAATGAACAGCAGCGCGGACTGGACGTCGTTACCGGCGGCGCTTTTTCGAGCGTGCTGCGCGTGACGCCTGATTCAGTTCAGGAATTTCGCGTCACGACGACCAATCCTAATGCCGACGCGGGTCGTTCCTCCGGAGCCCAGGTTTCGCTGGTCACCAGGTCGGGATCAAATGAATGGCACGGTCTGCTTTACGAATACCACCGCAACACCGTGACCACGGCCAACGACTGGTGGAATAACGCAACCAAACAGCCGCGGCCGCCACTACTGCGAAATATCTTCGGCGGCGCAGCCAGCGGGCCGATCAAAAAGGACAAAGCATACTTTTTCTTCAACTACGAAGGTTTCAGAGAGGCCACCTCAACCAGCGTAGTGAGGCTCGTACCGAATCCGAATTCAATCGGACAAGGCGTCGTTTGGTATCAGACAACCAGTGCTGCAGGTTTTCCTTGCGGACCCAACAACGCGCGAAAGTGTCTGGCGCTGACGCCGGCTCAGATCAGCGCCGCCTATCTGGCAGCGAACGGAGTGAGTCCCGGGATTAGCACCTCCGCCGTAAGCCTGCTTCAGGATGCGGCCCGCAGGTATCCAGCAAATGATTTTGTCACCACCGGCGATCTGATAAACACCGCCGGGTATCGCTTCAACGCGAGCACGCCCACCAAAGACAACGTCTACATAGGTAAATTCGACTTTAATCTTACCGATCGCCAGACGTTGTTCGTGCGCGGCACTTACCAGAACGATCTGATTGGCCAGGCGCCCCAATTCCCCGATATGCCCTCCCCATCGACCTGGTATCACCCGAAAGGAATTGCCATTGGTCATACCTGGACCCTGAATAATCGCATCGTTAATAACGCGCACTATGGCCTGACACGGCTGTCAGTGAGCACGCTGGGGGATTCCTCGGTAAACCAGATCAGTTTCCGCAACGTTTTTTCACCCACGCCGACGCGGACTTCGACGCGATTGACGCCGGTGCACAATTTTGTTGATGACGTCACCTGGCTCAAGGGAAACCACAGCATTCAGTTCGGCGGAAATGTCAGGTTGATTTCAAATACACGAAACTCGTTCGGCAGTGCCTACGATTTTGTGCAGACAAACCCGTCCGGATACGATCTTTCGGGCGCCGTGGTGACGCAGTCCACCAGTGGTGCGCAAATCTTCCCGAACCTTGATAGTGGGTACGAAGTAAGTTTCCGCAATGCGCTGACAGCGTTCATCGGACGGTTCTCTGGATACACGGCAAACTTCCTGTACGACGCCAACGGAAAGATTCTGCCTTCGGGCTCGAGTTCTCTGCGCACCTTCTCAACCCAGGAATTTGACTTTTATGGCCAGGACATTTGGCGCATTCGTCAAAACCTGACGGCGACGTTCGGCTTGCGGTGGGGAACCTCGACGCCGGTTTACGAGGCCAATGGTTTTGAAATCGTGCCGACTACTCCGCTCGGTGATTTCTTTGCCAACCGTTTGGCGGGATCGAATTTGGGCGCGCCCTACAATGTGCCCATAACTTTGGACAAGGGCGGCAAGTTCTACAGCAAGCCGGGTTTCTATCCGCAGGATTGGAACAACTTCGCGCCCTCTATAGCCATTGCCTACCAACCTAACTTTCATAACTGGCTCGGTAAGATAATCGGACATGAAGGCAAGAGCGTTATCCGTGGCGGCTTCCGCGTTTCTTACGATCACATCGGCGAGCAGCTAGCGGTTAACTTCGACGCCTCGAACCAACTGGGGTTTGCGTCCGCGTTGAGCATTCCGGTCAACACCTACAACATTACTAACCGCCTCGCGCCATTGTTCACGGGCGGTACACCTGATGTGCGGACGTTCCCCGGAATTACCTTTAGTAACACCTTGACGTTCCCGCTGACGCAACCGTCTGATCAGGCTCAGCGCATCGAGACATCACTCGATAGCGCGATCACCACGCCGTACAACTACAACGTGGCGTTCTCGTATGAACGTGAAATCGGTAAGGGCCTGAAGTTCCAGGCCGCCTACGTGGGTAGATTTGCACGGAACCTGCTGGCCCAACGCGATGTGGCCAGCTTCAACAACATTCGCGATCCGAAATCCGGCATGACGTATTTCGACGCGATGCGGCAGCTGATCACCCTGCGCTATTCCGGTACCGCGGTTACGTCGGTTCCGGCAATCCCGTTTTTCGAAAATCTGTTGCCGGGACTGGCTGGGAATTTCAGCGTGCTCGGCACCACGCGGGCGTTAACGGCCACCCAGCGTGCCTACCAGCGCATTGCCTATTCCAGCGTGGGCGGCATCAGTGGCGGGTTTGCCGACTACACCTTCCGACAAGCGCAATGGGATGACGCTCCGATTTCGTTAATCCAGAATCTGTTCATTCATCCGCAGTATGCGGCCTTGACTACCTGGACGACGCTGGCGAAATCAAACTACAACTCGGCCCAGTTTTCGCTAACGCAGCGGTTAAAGAGGGACATCACCTTCGACTTCAACTATACGTACGGTCATTCGCTCGACAACGCGTCGGGTCTGCAGAACGCGGGGAACTACTCGACCGCCGCGTTGATTTTCAATCCGTTCAATCTGGATTCTCAGTACGCCAATTCAGATTTCGACGTTCGTCACATCGTGAATGCCAACTGGCTCGTTGGTTTGCCGTTCGGCCGTGGCAAGACCTTCTTCCATGGCGCCAACAAGGTAGTCAACGGAATCATCGGCGGCTGGCAGTTGACCGGAGTGTTCCGTTGGAATTCGGGACTGCCGGTGGCCTCGCCCTTCGGCTCCGGACGCTGGCCGACGAACTGGCAGATCTCGTCGTTCATGGTCAGGACTCGCCCCGTGCCGACGACCGAAGACAAGAACGCCCTCGGTGGGCCGAACCTGTTCCCAGATCCGCTGGCTGCCTTTACTAGTTGGCGAGACTCGATGCCGGGTGAAGGTGGCGACCGCAACGTCTTGAGACTGCCCGGTTATTTCGATCTCGACGCCGGACTTTACAAGACGTTCCACATTTCCGAACGTCAGAGCGTGACGCTTCGCTGGGAAACCTACAACGTCACTAACACGCAACGGTTGACCAGTCCGTCAGGATTCGGCATCAACCCCGTCGATCCCTTCCTGCAGGGACAATTCGGGTTGGGCGCGATCACCTCGACCAATCTGCCGGCTACCTTTGGCGTGCTTTCTTCCACTCAGAAACCTCTGGGTGAATCGAAGGCGGGCCGCATCATGCAATTCGCCATACGTTGGCAATTCTAGGTCGTTCTTGACCTTTAATTCGGGCGGGCCGGAGATACCTTCGGCCCGCATTTTTGTGTCTTAATGTCTGAAAGCAAATATCAGGAAACATCAGCCGCCTTTACGTCGTTCACGGATCAGACGTTTGCCATCGCTCGCGCGGACGTTTCACCTGGAGGAATTAAATGAAACGCGTATTGATTGTTGTTGCCTTGTTGGTCCTGGCCGCGGTGCTCGGACTTTGGCGGTCACACGGTGGCGTGCGAGCCGGACTGAGCCGGGTCGTCAGCGGCGCCGACGAAACCGCTGCCTCAGGCGGAGCCGTCGATGAAACTCGCAAGACTTTTCAGTTGAAGCCGGGCGAGAAGGTTTGGATTCAGGGCATCAACGGGCGAGTCGAGATTCAGACTTCGGACACCAGCACTGCAGAAGTCTATGTGAAGCGCACCGGCCAGGATGCGAACTCGCTGCAACGCCGGCAGATTATCGTCGAACAAAATCCCGACGGATTGCTCGTGCGCAGCCGGCAAGTCTTTAACGGAGTGTGGGACCATCTGTTCGGCCACGATCCAAAAGAAGAGGTGGTCATTAAAGCGCCGCGGCAGATAGCGCTGCAGCTTAGAGGCATTAATGCCAGGGTGTACGCGACCGACATCGACGGACCACTCGAAATGAAAGGCATGAACGGTAACGCGGAGATCGGCGAAGTTGGCGAGTCGCTCTCGCTTGACGGCATCAACGGCTCGGTCGCGGTGGGCCTCAAGAAGCTGGACGAGCGTGGCGCTCGAATTCACGGCGTCAACGGCGGCATTGAATTGCGACTTGCGCCGGGACTCAACGCGGACCTGACTGCGAAGGGAATGAACGGCAGCGTCAAGTCAGAGATTTCAGACGTGACCGTGGAAAAGACCGACTGGTCGCGATTTTCGGCGCGGATTGGCAATGGCGGACCGGAAATCGAAATCAGGGGAATAAACGGTAACGTGCGATTGACGCGCTCGGGCAATGCGGCATCAGCATCTTCAGATATTGATAAGTCGAAAGCACCGGCGGTATCAAAGTCTGCGCAGAAAGTCGATTAGCGTTGATAGCTCAGTCTTCCTGTTGGATCGCGCATGCGAAAAAAGAAAGCGTCCCGAAAAAAGGGACGCTTTTTTTGTCTGTTGGTGCACCCAGGAGGACTCGAACCTCCGGCCTTTTGATTCGAAGTCAAACGCTCTATCCAACTGAGCTATGGGTGCACGGTGGTAAATAGTAAATGGTGATTGGTGAATAGTAAAAGGCGGTCGGGCAGGAAGCAGTGGGCAGTGAGCAGTGGGCAGTGGGCAGTGGGCGGTGGGCGGTGGGCGGTGGGCAGTGGTCAGTGGCCAGTTGGTTGGTAGTCGAACCATCCCAGGTAGTGATCGAGAAAACTCAGAGCCAACATGACTCGTACTCACTGCCCACTGCCCACTGCCCACTGCCCACTGCCCACCGCCCACTGCCCACCCTACTTCCCTTGAAACTCCTTGCGGATCATCTTGATCAAGTCATTCATTTGATCCGCGGTTAATTTCTGATCGAATGCCGGCATGCCGTCTCCGCCTTTGGTGATTTGCTTCATGAACTCGGCATCTTCATGTCGTGCGGCGCGCCCTTCACGGAGCGAGGGCACTTTTAATGTCGTACCGTCTTTCTGTTTCACTGGCCCGCCCGTACCGGTGTCGCCGTGGCAGCTCTTGCACTCTTTTTCATAGATGCCCCGGACCGAAGCGAATTGATCGGGCGTCGATGATGAGCCGGCACGATTATTATTTGGCGCCGATGAGGTTGTTGTTTGGTTGGTGTGGCACGCGTTAACTGCCAGCAGCAGCAACGCGGCGACGACAATCGTTGATAACCGTGTGATCATGAATAGTCTCCGTCAAAATTTAAGGGAATCGCGCCGAGTATACCACGCGATTTTCCACTGCTCGGCGGTTGCCAACCGCCAGGGACAAGGGCAGAATAGATGCGCGCTTCTCAGATTTCTCGCGCATGTATTAGACGAACAAGGGTTCCCTTCGGATCGCAAATTATGAGCAGTGAGCGTGACGCCAATAACCACCCCGCGCGCGGCTCTCTGCGCCTTGCTCCCAACGTCGAAGAACAGGAAGAGCACAAGCGCAAAGTACCGCGTCAATTCGTGAACTTCACTTTCTATCGCGCGCGCCCCGAGTGGCGGCTGTTGAGCGAAAGTGAAAAGCGCGAGTGCAAGAACGACTTCATCGCGGCCGTCGACGATTTTCGGCCGCAACTCTTAATCCATACCTATTCGACCGTGGGGCTGCGCATCAGCGCCGATTTCATGATCTGGAGAATCGGGTGCGAATTGGATCCGATGCAGGACATGACGGTACGCCTGAACCAAACGGCGATGGCTAAGTACGTCGAGCCGACTCACTCGCTGCTTTCGATGACGAAACGATCGATGTTCATCGGCACCGAATGCGCCGACGCCGAGCAAAGTCAGACGCACATAGTCTCAGGCGAATCAGAATATGTTTTCGTATGTCCGCTGCAACGCACTCGTGAGTGGTACGCCCGGCCACACGAACAGCGACTCGAAATGTTGGAAGAGAATGTGCGCGTCAGCTCGAAGCATCGCTCGGTGAAGCTGCACACTACTTATTCATTCGGTCTCGATGATCAGGAATTTGTAGTGGTGTTCGAAGCCGACAAGCCGGCCGACTTCCTCGATCTTTTTCAGGAGTTGCGCGAAACCAAGGCGAGTTCCTTCACCTTGCGCGACACGCCGATGTTTGCCTGCCGCCGGCGGACCCTGGCTGACTGCCTCGACGCGCTGGGCTAAACGCCTCTTTCCCGATCCCCGTGCAGCACAAAAAAAACATCTGGCCGGCCCTCTTGATCGGTCTGATGCTGATGATTACTGCCCTGGTCGAGCATCTCCAGGGCCGTCTGTGGAAATGCGAATGTCCGAGTGTTATCTGGACGAACGACGCGTGGAGTTCGCAAACTTCGCA
>DATANL010000255.1:0-5031 GCA_036266295.1 Pyrinomonadaceae bacterium
CGTGCTGAAGAAGGCCGCCGTGCCCGCTTTCGAGATCGCCGCAAACTTCGCGGGCACGATTGTTCCATCCAATCCGTTGGCCACGAAACCGGTGACGGGATCAGGCTGCAGAGTCGACCCGGGACCTCCGCCGCGAAACTGTGTCGTCGCCGGCGCGCCCGTCATCTTGAAAATTCCCAGCGCGTTTCCTTCTTTGTCCGTGACTGCCACCGTGACCGGATGATTTAACGAGGCCGCCGCTGAGACTGCTTGCGCAATGATCGTCTGCACCTCGGAAATAGTTAACGTGCCCGCGGTCGCTGATGGGGTCACCGGCGGCGCAATCGTTCCGGGTGTGGGTATCGCGCCTTGATCATCCGGCGGACCATCGCCGACATGACCGATGCCGACGCGCACGCGATTGCTGGCGATGCCTTTGTAAGCCAACCCGATCAAAACATCACCCAAGTCGCTCATCTGATCGTCCAGCCGCAACACAACCGCCGTGACCCAATCCTGCTCGGGCACGGGTCCCAGGTACTCGACCGAGAGATTGAAGATTCGATTGGTTCCGTCCTGGGCGGTGGCGCTGACATCCGAGGGCGGCACCGTCCGATCAAGTCCCATCGCAAACAGCATGATCCGGGTGCGATTATCATTTCCCCAACTCATTGGCGAAGTGGGATTGAACGGCTCGCGCTGAAGCGTTACTGAATGGACGGCAACTGCGCGCGTCGAGGACTCGTCGCTGATGAGAATGATTTTGCTTGATTGAGCGTGGCCGCGACGAGAAAGGATGGGCGCCGCGCAAAGCGCAAACACGCAACACAATAATGCGATCGAAACCCGCCGGCGTAGGAAGAACTTGGCTACCATCGGTCGCGCCCACAATTCCCAATTAGTCGCTGGCCGCAGAGAGGGCGAAAGAAATCTATCACATTTCTTTTGATGGGGGTTGCTAAGGATCTCCGCGCTGAATCAGCGAAATCGATCCGTCGCTTCCACGAGGGCGCTCAGGTTTCCCGGCTCCATGATCGAATGCCCCGCGTCAGGCGTGAGATGCAAGTGGGCCTCAGGCCACGCGCGATGCAAGTCCCACGCACTGGTCATGGGACATACCACATCGTAACGACCCTGCACGATGACACCGGGTATGTGCCGAATTTTCCCGACGTTCTCGATGAGGTAGTTCTCCGTCGGAAAGAAACAGTTGTTCATGAAGTAGTGACACTCAATCCGCGCAAACGCTTCGGCGAAAGTCGGATCGGCAAATCGCTCGATCGATTCCGGATCAAAGAAAAGTTTCGAGGTGCTGCCTTCCCAGATAGACCAGGCACGCGCTGCTTCAAGGCGCACTTTGTCATCATCACTCGTGAGCCGGCGATAATAAGCGCTGACCATACCGTCACGCTCATCCTCGGGAATGACCTTCACGTACTCTTCCCAAACGTCTGCGAAGATCCAACTGCAACCTTGCTGATAGAACCACTTGATCTCCTGCGGCCGGCAGAGAAAGATGCCGCGCAGAACCAACTCGGTCGCGCGACTGGGGTGCGTCTCGGCATAAGCCAACGAAAGCGTGCTACCCCACGACCCGCCAAACACTTGCCACTTCTCGATGCCGAGATGCTCGCGCAGCTTTTCAATGTCAGCCACCAGGTCCCACGTCGTGTTCTCTTCAATCGAAGCATGCGGCGTACTCTGTCCCGACCCGCGCTGATCGAACAGCACGATGCGATAAGCCGATGGATCGTGAAACTGCCGATACTCCGGCACGATTCCGCCACCTGGCCCACCATGCAAAAACACCACCGGCTTTCCTTTCGGGTTGCCACACTGCTCGTAAAAGATCTCGTGAAGATCAGAAACCTTAAGACGGCCGGTGTTGAAGGGTTCGATTGCCGGGTAAAGCGTTCTTGGTTGTGGCATGGTTTTGCGATTCTAATATCCAGCGCCGAAACGGACAAAGGACAAGGGCGCCGCTGGTCAGATCGATTGAAACGACGCGCGCGCCAATGTCAGAACGAACACGCTGTCAGCGCCCGCGCCCTTCAATTCAGTTGCACAAGCCGACGCCGTCGCTCCCGTAGTGAACACATCGTCGATCAAGAGCACGCGCTTACCCGCGATCAACTTTGGGTGACGAACTGTGAATGCAGCAGCCAGGCTCTGGCGTCGGGTCCTGGCGTCCATGCCCGTGCGATGCATCCTGGTTTGAGATTGGCGCGCCAGACTGTGCTCGTTGAGCGGCAGATGACTGAGTCGCGCGAGAGCATGGGCCAGGACCTTGGCTTGATTGAAACCACGTTCGCGCTCACGTGCCGCGTGCAGCGGAACCGGAATAATTACATCGGCATCAGCCAACGGCGCGCGTTGTTGTGTCTGGAACAAGTCGTCCGCGAGGCGTCGAGGCACGTGCGGGCGCCGCTTCAACTCGAGGATCGTAGCGCGCAAGGCCCCCTCGTACCTTCCACAGGCGCGCGCGTTAGTGAACGCGTCGTCATCGCACCTGCCGCAACGAACAGTTTCACGTCTCTCGTCACTCACCTTTGCCGCGCTCAACGCGCCGCATTTCCAACAGAGCGTTTCATCACTGCGAAACAGCGGCGCGTCGTCCCAGCATCGCGCGCAAGCAACGCCATCATGACGCGACTCGACACTTGCTCCACAGACGGCGCAGGCGTGTGGATAGACGAGTGCCAGGGCGGCGTCGAAGGCGTGACTGGTTAGATTTGAGAATGAATCGATCAAACTAAGTCAATGAGTTCTGAACGCCCTTGCCTTAAGGGCACCTGATCCGGTCGCTACCGCTCGCGGTTCTGACACGCGGTTGCGGGATGCCCACGCTCCGTAATCCAAAAATAAACCGGCCTCCTGATTGCTCAGGAGGCCGCGAATTATGTCATGAATTGAGCAGCGCGTCTGCGCCTTGATTGTTTATTCTTCTTCAGCAGCCAACAAGCCCTTCTCATTCAATTCCTGACAATCGACACAATGCTGCGCCCACGGCAGGGCCTCCAGCCGCTTTTCGTGAATCAGTTCGCCGCAGTTATCGCACTTGCCGTATTCGCCTTCTTCGATGCGTGATAACGCCGCATCGATCGAATCCAGCAGTTGTCGATCGTTGGTCGACATCGACATCAACAGTTCTTTGGTATACGCATTGGCCGCCATGTCCGCCGGGTCCTGCGTGGCCTCGGCATCACGCTCACGGCTGTAAGCCTCGGCCGCCTGCACCTGGCCCACCAGGCCCTCGCGCCGTTCGAGCAATCTGTCTCGATACGATTTTGCTTTTCTCTTATCCATTTTTACGAACTAGTCCTCCACTAATTTCTGCTACTTCTGATACGGCAATCCCCGTCTGATCGTGTACGCGCGATAGAGCTGCTCGAGCGTCAGCACGCGGGCCATTTCATGAGTCAGCGTCAGCCGCGATAACAGCCACCGCTTCTGGGCTCGCGCTGCAACTTCCGACGCGATCCCGTCCGGCCCGCCGATTACGATCGCGACCTCTTTGACCGAATCGTTTTCCCAACGCCCTAACTCGTCAGCCAATTCCTGTGAACTCCATTCCCGGCCGTTCACGTCAAGCAGGAGCATCAGGCTGCCCGCCGGTATCGCATCGAGCAAGCGCCGCGATTCCTTTTCCACATGCGCGGGATCCGAGCCTGCCGCTTCCCGCGTTTCAATCACTTCGCAACGAACGAACCGTTGCAGCCGCTTCAGATATTCGTCGATGAGCGCGCGCAAATGCTCGTCCCTGGTTTTGCCCGGCCAGATGAAGCGAATCTTCATAAGCAAGAGGTCAGAGGTTAGAGACTAGAGGTTCGTCACCATTCACGACCGCTTTGATCTAACCTCTTTAATGTCGCTTTCGCTCTGGCAAAGGCAGATTCGACTTAATCTGCATCCGCCGTATTCTTCGAGCCACTGGCCGAAGGATCCTTACTGACCTCTGACCTCTGACCTCTGACCTCTACTTCTCTGGCAAGTCGCTCATACAGATTCTTGCGGCTGATGCCAAGAATCTTGGCCGCCTCCGTCTTATTACCTCTGGTCGCCGAAAGCGTTTCGCGTATGTAGTCGCTTTCGATTTCGGCCAGCGTGGGGCGACGATCTTTGCGCGCCAGCTGCGACGCCGCGATGCGAACGGTGTCCGGCAAATCTGCGGCTTCGACATCCGGCGTGTTGCAAACAATCACCGCGCGCTCAATGATGTTTGTCAGCTCGCGAACGTTGCCGGGAAATTCGTAAGCCAGCAAAAGATCCTGGGCTTCCCGCGATAACTTACGCGCCACGCGACCATGCTTGGCCGCGTAGGTTCGCACCAGCGACCGCGCCAGGGTCTCGATGTCCTTGCGACGCTCACGCAACGACGGCACGATTATGTGCACGACGTTCAGCCGGTAAAACAAGTCATCACGAAACGCGCGCCGCTCGACTGCATTCTTCAGGTCGGCGTTCGTCAACGCGATCAGTCGCGCGTCCACCGCGATCGTCTTGCGTCCGCCGAGCCGCTCAAATTCGCGATGCTCAATCACGCGCAGCAACTTTGCCTGGGCATCCAACGACAAGTGCGCGATTTCATCGAGCACCAAAGTGCCGCGATGCGCCGCCTCCATGCGTCCCGGCTTCGCCTCAGTCGCACCCGTAAACGCGCCGCGTTCATAGCCGAACAACTCTGCTTCGAGCAAATCCGCCGGCAAAGTCGCGCAGTCGATCTTGACCAAAGACTGCGCCGCGCGTGGCGATCGCGAATGGATGAAAGACGCCAGCGCGTCCTTTCCCGATCCCGATTCGCCGGTGACGAGCACGTTCGCGTTCGTGGGAGCGACGCGTTCCGCGAGTGCCACTGCCTCGCGCATCGCTTCCGACAACGCCACGATTTCGATCACTATTCTGCTCTCAAAGATCCAAGCTTCGTTAAATCAACAGGCGATAAATCACGTCGCCGAGATTCCCGCCAGAGACGCTCGAGGTCGTAAAAGCGACGCGCCTTATCGTCGAACACATGAACCACGAAATCGCCGTAATCGATCAGCACCCACTCGG
>DATANL010000256.1:0-2241 GCA_036266295.1 Pyrinomonadaceae bacterium
AGTTGCATAACCTCGTCACCGTCGGTCTCAATCCGCAGGCGATCTGAGCCGACATCGCCGAGCAAGGTCATCGGACATCCGGCCGCCGCCACCACCTCTTCGATGTCGCCGAGCAAAGCCTGATCGAAACTGATGATGATGCGTGAAGGCGACTCGCTGAAGAGACGCGTCGTGAGGTCGTATTCGCCAGTGATATCAATGTCCGCGCCCATTGCCTCACGGTTCAGCGATGAGAAGCAGCATTCCGCCAACGCCACGGCCAACCCGCCATCCGCACAATCGTGCGCAGATCGCAGCAGACCTTTCTGCGCTGCATTCAAGCAGGCCGCTTGCACCGCGAGTTCCGCTTCAAGATCAAGGATCGGGACGTGATTGCCAACCTTGCCCTCGATCACGCTCTGGTATTCACTGCCGGCGAGATCATCTCGCGTCGCCCCGAGCAGCGCGATGAAGTCGCCGGGATTCTTGAAGCCAGGCTGAATCACTCGCCGCACATCATCGAGCAAGCCAAGCATTCCGATAACCGGTGTGGGCACAATCCCCCGCCCTTCAGTCTCGTTATAGAACGAGACGTTGCCGGAAACGACCGGCGTATTGAATGCCTGGCAAGCCTCGGCTATCCCATCGATGACTTCAGAGAATGCCCACATCACGTCCGGTCGCTCGGGCGATGCGAAATTCAAACAGTTGGTAATCGCGATCGGTTGCGCGCCGACGCAGACGACATTGCGTGCCGCTTCAGCCACGACGAGCTTCGCGCCTTCACGCGGATTGATCGAGCAATAGCGACCGTTGCCATCGAGGGCCACCGCCAGCGCCCGGCGCGTCTCCTTAATTCGCACGACCGCCGCATCAGCACCCGGCAGCACCGCAGTGTTCGTACGCACCATGTGATCGTACTGGCGATAAACCCACTCTTTGGAAGCCAGGTTCGGTGAAGCGAGCAGTTTCAAAAGAACTTCGGTGTAGGCTGCGTTGTCCGTTGGTCCTTCGTGGGTTGCGGCGTCATTACCGCCGTCTTTCGCCCCACTGCCCACTGCCCACTGTCCACTGCCCACTGACCCCATCGGCCTTTGATAAACCGGCGCTTCGTCCGTCAACGCCTTCACCGGCACATCGCAAACGACTTCGCCTTCGTGACGCACGCGCATGCGGCCATCGTCGCGAACGTCGCCGATAATGACCGCGTCAAGGTCCCATTTCGCGAAAATCTCGATCACTTCACGCTCACGTCCCTTGTGGGCCACGATCAGCATGCGCTCCTGCGATTCGGACAAAAGCATCTCGTACGCAGTCATGCCGGTTTCGCGTTGCGGCACCAGCGACAAATCGATTTCAATGCCGGTCTCGGCGCGCGCGGCCATCTCGCAGGTCGAGCAGGTCAGGCCGGCGGCTCCCATGTCCTGGATCCCGGCGACGGCGCCGCTGCGCATCGCTTCCAAACAAGCCTCAAGCAAAAGTTTTTCCAGAAATGGATCGCCGACCTGGACCGTCGGGCGCTTCTCCAAAGCTTCTTCGTCGAATTCGGCCGACGCCATAGTAGCGCCGTGGATGCCGTCGCGGCCCGTCTTCGCGCCTACGTACAAAACCGGATTGCCGACGCCGGTCGCCTTGCCAAAGAAGATTTGATCGTGCCGCACCAGGCCCAACGCGAACGCGTTGACGAGCGGATTAAGCGCGTATGAATCATTGAACGAAACTTCGCCGCCCACCGTCGGGACGCCAAACGCATTTCCGTAATGGGCAATGCCCGCGACCACGCCGGCCAGCAGCGAGCGATTTCGCCGGCCGTTCTTTGGATCATCAAGCGACCCGAAGCGCAGGCTGTTCATGGCGGCCACGGGACGCGCACCCATGGTGAAGATGTCGCGCAGGATTCCGCCCACGCCGGTGGCGGCGCCCTGGAACGGCTCGATGAATGAAGGATGGTTGTGTGATTCGATCTTGAACGCGGCGCACCAACCGTCGCCGACGTCGACAACACCCGCGTTTTCGCCGGGCGGCACGATGACCCGTTCGCCGGAGGTGGGCAGTCGCTTGAGATGCACGCGCGACGACTTATACGAACAGTGCTCGGACCACATCACCGAGAAGACGCCGAGCTCGACCAGGTTGGGTTCGCGTCCCAGCAGCTCCTTGATGCGGTTGAATTCGTCGGAAGTAAGGTTGTGTGTGGCGATTATGTCCGGGGTGATCATTTTCCAGTGATGAGTGATGAGTAATGAGTGATGAGCCGAGGTC
>DATANL010000257.1:0-2344 GCA_036266295.1 Pyrinomonadaceae bacterium
ATCACGTTCGGCGGCCCGAACTTCGCCGCGATTGAGCGCGGCTTTGAATTCGTTGAAGAGCGCGCGGTCATCATCTGAATAGTCCGGTGTTTCGCGCGCCGCGAGGGCTTCGATTTGTGTTTGCATCGAGTCAGTACCGCCTGCGGTAGCGGCGGTTGATTCTTGTTGGTTGATTCTGAAGATGGAGATCAACGGCCCGCTACCGCAGGCCGTTCTGACCTCAGACGTTAGCCCGCGCGGTTTCGATCACTCCGAGTTCCTTAACCACCTCTCTCAACTTCGCGCGGCTCTTCTCAGTAACCGGCACCAACGGCAGACGGAAATTCTCTTCCAGCAATCCCATCATTGCCATGACCGCTTTCACCGGGCCGGGACTCGATTCGATAAAGTTAGTTTCCATCAATGGCAGCAGGCGATAATGCAGCGCTCGCGCTTCATCCCATTTTCCGTCGAGCGCGAAGTTCGTCATCTGTGACATCAGGTCAGGGACTTCGTTCGACGCGACACTTACGATTCCGTCCGCGCCCAGCGCAATCAAAGGCAGCGTCACTGCGTCGTCTCCGGACAAAACCGCAAAGCCGTCGGGCCGCTCGCGCAAAACCTCCATGATTTGCGACAGATTGCCTGACGCTTCTTTGACGGCCACGATATTTTCGCAATCGCGCGCGAGTCGCAGCGTCGTCTGGGCCGCGATGTTCGAAGACGTTCGGCCGGGCACGTTGTAGAGCATGATCGGCATGTCGGGCACCGCTGCCGCGATCGCCTGAAAGTGCGCGTACAGACCTTCCTGAGTCGGTTTGTTGTACCAGGGCGCGACCTGGAGCAGCGCGTCGGCGCCGGCATCTCTGGCCCGTTTTGAATAGTCGATAGCCGAAGCGGTCGAGTTGCTGCCGGCGCCGGCGATTACCTTGGCGCGTCCGCGGGCCACGTCGATCGTGATCGCGATGACGCGCGCGTCTTCATCTTCAGTCATGGTCGCGCTCTCGCCGGTTGTGCCACACGGGACCAGCAAGCGAACGCCGCCGTTAATCTGACGATCGACAAGCGCGCGCATGCGCTGTTCATCAATCTCGCCATTTGCATTGAACGGCGTTACCAGGGCCGTAGCGCATCCGCGCATCCAATCAAGTTTCATGGTCATTCGGCTTACCTCACAAACTTGCCACAGAGACACAGAGTAAATAGGCCTGACAATCTGTTTCTCGTCATCTCTGTGTCTCCGTGTCTCTGTGACTTAGTATCTGATCAAACACTTCTGAGAACTCATAGAACCCTTTTCGGCCCACGATCCATTCTGCGGCCATCAATGCGCCGGCGGCAAAGCCCTCGCGCGAGCGAGCTTCGTGCGTGATGCGAATTTGATCGGCCGCGGAATCAAACCCGATCCGGTGCGTGCCCGGGATGTAACCCGCGCGGGTTGAAGACACCGGGATCTCGCGACCAAGCGCTTGCGTAGCTATCTTCTCGAGCTGCAACGCCGTGCCCGAAGGCGCGTCGCGCTTGCGTTTATGATGAGCTTCTTCGATGAAAGGATCGTAAGTCTCCACCTGGCGAAACAATTCGGCCGCGCGCGCGGCGATGCGATAGAAAACCTGCACGCCGATGGAAAAGTTCGCGCCATAGATCAAGGCGCCCCCAGATTCATCGACGATCTGTCGCACGTGCTCAACTTCAGACTGCCAGCCCGTCGTGCCGACCACCAGGGGCAGTTGCGCGCGCGCGCAAGCCTCGGCGTTTTTCGCCACCGCGCCGGCAATTGAAAAATCGATCGCGACGTCGCAGCCGCGGATTAATTCGGCGAGGTCTTCGACGCTGCGATCCGCGCCGTCGAGATCAATCTTCACGGCGGTCTCGTGACCCCGTTGCGTCGCCAGATCCTCGACCAGGCGCCCCATCGCGCCATAGCCAATCAGCCCGAGTTTCATAGGCTTTTCACCAAATTCACGTACAGATCGACTGCCTTCAACAGTTCGCTCTTGTTGACTCTTTCAGGATCCGTGTGCGCGACCAGAATCGATCCTGGTCCGATCAAAAACGGCCGGCCCCACTTCGACAAGTACGGAATGTCGGTGGTGAAGCGCGCTATCATTGATTCAAAACCTGCGGCCGTCGAAAGCTTAACCGGATTGTGCCCGGACTTGTAATCGATGGTGGCGCGTCCCGCAACGGTCTGTTCCAGAATTGCCTGCGCATGATTCGCCTCGACGGCAACCCGCAGCAGCAGAGTCGCTTCCGCTGAATCGGCAATCACGTTCGCGCGCTGGCCGCCGGCGATGACTCCAATGTTGCACGTGGTCTCGCCGAAAATATCGTCAGCAGGCCAATCAACCTTTCGTACATCGTC
>DATANL010000258.1:0-4040 GCA_036266295.1 Pyrinomonadaceae bacterium
CGCGGCCCAGTTGCAAGTCATAGAGTCTCAACAGGCGCACCACGACCGCGACAAGGATCCCGCCAATCGCGAGCCAGATCGCCACCATTCCGGTGAAGGACGCTAGCCGCAGCGGCAGAAGCGAGAATGAGAGACTGCCATCCATCGCAAACCGGACCATTCGCAGCAAGGAATATTTCGTGCGGCCGGCGTGGCGCACTTCGCGTTCGTAAGGCAGCGGTACCTGCTTAAAACCGATCCAGCTCACCATGCCGCGGAGGAAGCGGCCGCGTTCCGGCATCGCCAGCAGTACGTCCACGACCTTTCGATCCATCAAACGAAAATCGCCCGTGTCGACGGGTATGGCGGTGTCGGAAAGACGATTGATGATCCGGTAATACGCTTTCGCGGTCATCAGCTTGAATCGGCTCTCTCCCGGTCGGGTTGTGCGACTGCCATAGACTACGTGATTGCCTTGGCGCCAAAGGTCGACCATCTGATCGATCACTTCGGGAGGATCCTGCAGATCGGCATCGATCACCACAATCACTTCGCCGCCCGCTGACTCGAGTCCCGCAGTTACCGCGATCTGGTGACCAAAGTTGCGCGACAACTTCAGCACTCGCGTGTGCCGATCATGCGATTGCAGCTCAGCCAGGATATCGTAAGTCCGATCACGGCTGCCGTCGTCAACAAAGATCAATTCGTAATCGAAGCCTTCGATCGACGACACTGCTTGCGTGAGCCGCTCGTGCGCGGCCCGCAGCACGAGCTCTTCATTGAAGCAAGGGATGACGACCGAGAGTAGCTTCATTTCTTTGCCGAGATAATAACATTCCAGCCGAGCGTCCGGCCCAGCTTGCGAAAGACGCTTTCGGGCAACAATCCGCCCAGAAAATAAAACTCTTCGCGCAGCAGTTGCGCGACGTCGATCTTCACTTCGCTAAACATCGAGAACAGTTCCCGCGCTTCGCGTCGGCTGTAGGCTTTGACTAACGGGCGGCCGCCGCCGGCATTGAACTCAACGTACCTGCTCATGATGTCGTTGGCCGAAGTGCCGCGCAGAAATTCTCCCTTTAAGATCCCGTAACGCAACATAACCTGGCTCCAGTACGCCCACGAGCCGCGATGGTAAAGCATCACGCGGGCTGTGCCGCCGGATTTGAGAATGCGATGGATCTCGCGGACCGCGCCCAAAGTATCGGGCGTGTGATGCAGCACTCCGTTTGAATACGCCACGTCGAAGCTCTCGTCCGCGAACGGTAGACGTTCGCAATCAGCCAGCGCGAATTCACCGGTCTGGCCGTACAGCTCAAGATGATGACGTGAAGTTTCGATTGAGCGCGGCGTCAGATCGACGCCGGTCACGCGCGCGCCGCCGCGCGCAAATTGCAGCAGGTCTGTGCCCATGCCGCAGCCGACTTCGAGTAACCGCGCGCCGGCGAAGTCGTCAAAGCCCATGACCTCAGGCATCCATGGCGCGTACACCTGGTAACGATGGCGCTCGACTTCGTCAAAAAATTCGCGCGTGCCGAAGTCATGCTCACTGCCATAGACAGCCCCCGCTGGATCCTGGCCCCACTGTTCGCGCGCACGTTGTTTGTCGTCGTCGATCATGTGGCTGCGGGCTGTTGAATGCGGCTTGCCGCCGCACAGTGCGGTAAGGCTTGCCTTACCGAAAAACGGTTACTCAAACTTTTGCAGGCTATGCCTGCCCCGAGGCGTAGCCTCGAAATAAGTCGAGAGATTCCGGAAAGGCGAGCCTTTCCGCACTGTGCTGCGCCAAAGCCGCACCGCTAACTCAGTTCAAAATACTGATCGATCACTCGCTGTGCGTTTTGCTTCCAGGTATGTCGCTCGACTGCGGCGGCGCGTGCGGCCGCGCCCAATCTCTCGCGCAACTCCGTGGAGTTCGCCAGACGCAGAATCGCGTTCGTCAACTCGCTGACATTTCCCGGCTCGACCAATAGCCCCGTTTCTTCATCGACCAACACATCGCCGATTTGTCCGAGGCGGCTCGCCACGATTCCCTTACCCATCGCCATGTACTCAAAGAGCTTCGTCGGCGATCCAAAAAAATCCGACCCGTCTTCCAGAGGCACGTGCGGCGACAGCAGAATATCGCACGCGTCGAGCAGAGCCGGCACCCGCTGGTGATCGACATGCCCGGCAAAGATCACCTGTCGCTCTTTTCCGGCATCGCGAATGATTTGTTCGACTTCGTCACGAAAACGGCCGGCGCCGATCAGCAAAAATCTCACCTTCGGATCGTCAGGCATCGACGCGATGGCCCGCGCCAGCGTCAGGACGCCGTGCCAGGGACCAAACGTGCCGACAAAACCCGCGACCGTTTCGTGTTCACTGAGGCCGAGTTCCTGACGCGCGTCGCGGCCGCCGATGTGGGGACGAAAAGTCTCGGTGTCAACGCCGTTGGGATTCACGATAATTTTTTCGTCGCGGATGTTTGCGCGCAGGAGGTTCTGCCGCTCAACTTCGGAAACCACGAAGATGCGCGCCGCTGCTTCGAGATTCAATCGTTCGAATCTCTCGAGCAACGGAATCATGCCCGACATGTCCCAATGTTTTCCGATCCAAACTTCTGATCCGTTGTACTCGAGAAACAATGGCGCGTTCGTCTGCAGACTGGCTTCGACACCGGCCCAGGTGAATCTGCCGTATCGTTGATAAATGAAATCGACGGGTTCGCGTTTGAGTTCGCCGACCACGCCCGCCGAAAAAATCAGATTGTTTCGCAAGTCAAAGGCTGCGCGCGTGCTGCCCAGGGGCTCGGGATCTATCAGCGTCAATCGAGTTTCATCAAGACCGGCGATGTAGTCGTTGCTGATGATGCGCACGTGCGCGTCCAGTTCAGTCGCCGCGTTGATGAAACCGTTTATGTGAGTCGCGGCGCCGCCGGCATGCGAGCCCGGGCTTGGTGTGCTGCGCAGGTAGGCGAGGCTGAGGTCGCGTGCAGGCCTTTCGATCTTGAGCGCGGGCCGATTGGCAACTAAACGCTCGAGCTCTTTCAAACGCGATCGAGATTGCCTCACGGCGGCGGCGCTGGCGACCGATTCCCTGGCCATGCGCACGGGCGTCTTCGCGACAATCTCGGTGCGGGATTCATCTCTCACCGCGCCGCGAGAATCAATCATGACAACGCGCCGCGCGCCGGCCAGCGCGCCGAAAGCAAACAGTGCATTCTGTCCGCGTTGCCACGCGAGACGTTCAGTCACAATCGCAAAAAAGTGCGGGCGGCGGGCGCGCACGATCTGCAAACGCCGCGCGGCGCTCGCGTGCTCTAATTCGTACCGGGATAGAGTTTCGATCGCGGCATCAGCACAGTTATTTCTCAACCAGATGCGCGCCTGTTCGGCGTCACCGCTAAGGACCAGCAGTAGCGCCTTCATCTGACTTCCGCTCCGATTTTTCTGATCAGCATTCGCAATTCAACCGACCGTGGCGCGCATACGACGAGCGGATTGTGACCAGTCCGGCGACCAAAGTACACGGCGACCAGAATAAATATCAGCGCGTAACTGGCCGTCGAACTGACGGCCGCAGCGCGCGCGCCGAATGTCGGCACGAAGACCAAATTCAGTCCGACATTGAACGCGACGGTGATCACCCAGAACCAGGGAATGATCGCCGGCAAGCCCGTTCCGGTGAAATACTGCACCAAAACCGATTCGAGTGAAATGAAGAAAACGCCCGGCAACAAAATCAGGAATTGAATCGTCGCATCGGCGAAGCGGCGGCCATAAACGAGCGGCAAAGCGAACGACGCGAGCGCCGCGCCCAGGCAAACGATCATCATCACGAAAGACGTGTGCCGGGTCACCTTGATGGCATAACCAGCCGCTTCGTCACGCCGCGCGGCTACGCGCGGGAACAGCAATGACGCGATGACGCCCGGCAGCATTATCAACAGAAAAGAAAACTGCGACGCGATTGCATAGACGCCCGCGTCCTGTGCGCCGCGAAACCGATTGACGATCAAGAGGTCCAGACGAAAGATGATAAAGCCTGCGAAGATACAGATGTAGAACTTCAACCCATAGCTC
>DATANL010000259.1:0-1704 GCA_036266295.1 Pyrinomonadaceae bacterium
GCGGTCCAAAAGGAAGATCGCGCCGACCAGAACTAACATCGATGCGACCGCCAGCAGCATGGCCACGACCACGTCACGGCTCGAGAAGAACTTGCCGGCCATCGCGCCGTAACCCTGAATCGAACGCTTGGTGAAGCCAAACGGATCACGTTTGAACTCGGGCCAGGTCAATTGGTAGTTGTGCCCCACTTCCGCGAAGGCATCGCCTAATCGCGGGAGCAAACCTCTGTCGGCCAGCATGGTGAGGTGATACTCACCGATCATCTCGTGGTGAGCGGCGCCGGCTGCCCGTGGTCTAATCGGAACATTGATTTTTGGCACCACGTGGGGCGGCCAGATCGCGGGTTCCGGATCTTGCACTTTCGGCGTCGCAACTGGTTCGGAGATTTTTTCTGGCTCAACTGCTGTTGATTGGATTGCTGCCGGTGCTGATTGAATCGGCGCTGGCGGTGCAACTGGCGCCGATTGAACTGGGGTTGGAGGAACCGTGGCCTGGGGAGTGATCTTATTTACGGTCTCGGACATCGGGTACGAAGACTCGACGTCGACCGGGGCGCTCGCTTTCGGAGGCGCAACCGGCGCGGCCGCAACCGCGCTGAGAGGGGTTCCATCTACCGGGCAGAAACTGAATCGATCAGCGAATTGCTCCTGGCAAGTACTACAAAATTTCATCTTAACTACCTCGCTGTCCCGCTGGGGATCAAGTGAACTCATCGATTGACGATATGAAGCGGCGATGCGCGAATCCAAAGACCCAGGAGCTGCCGGCGCATTCCACTTATTAAGCAAAACACGCAGCTCCTCGTCCCGCATGAATCTGGAATCGGAATTACTCATGGTCCAAACCTTATGCGGACGATAACTGCGTTTACGCCCGCCTCACTGTAGCAGTTTCGCGGCCAATTCGGAAGTATCGTCCCAGGCTCGCGCGCAGCTTATCGCGCGCCCGGAACAGCCGCGCTTTCACCGTGTTCGAGTCGGCGCCCACGATGTCGCCAATCTCGGCCAGCGAAAGATCTTCATACTCAAAAAGAACCAGTGCCTCGCGTTGCAGCGGAGGCAAACTCGCTATCGCGCGTCGCACTTCGGCAGCCAGTTCATCGTCGAGAACTCGCTGCGATGGCTGATGACTGTCCGGGGATGAAAACGTTTCCGAATAATCATCGAGTGGTGCTTCGCGATTAAAATTCAAATATCGTTTCGCCGATTGGTTGCGCGCCGCCGCGAACAGGTAGGTTCGCAACGAAGCCTTCTTCTCATCAAACCGGCTCGGGTCTTTTATCAACGACAGGAAGCAATCGTGCGTGACGTCTTCGGCCGCCTCAGCCGAACCCAACATTCGATATGCGAATCGAAAGATCGGGTCGCGATAACGTTCGTACAGGACCTGGAACGCTTTCGTCTCGCCTTTCGCTGCGTTTTCAAGCAGCCGCTCGTCTGATTCCTGATGTTCCAATCAAAGCGCTCGATCCTGTAGGAAACCTTCCTACTGTTGTATTACTGCTAAAGGCGACGAAGTTACGGAAAATATTTTGTCGGGGGTCAGATTTTTCGAGCCAATCATATCGAGCCCACAATTCAAATTGATGGCGATCTCGCCGGGCTGAGGGCTTTGATGCCGCGAAGTGGCTTCAGGTTGACGGGTTTAGAGGCGGCATCTAAACTCTTTTTTCCGTCATCCCAAAGCATCGCTCGAGTTCTCAG
>DATANL010000260.1:0-5931 GCA_036266295.1 Pyrinomonadaceae bacterium
TGGTGCGTGTCGTCGAATTACATGGATGACATACGCTGTTCGGACGAGATTCTACAACGCGTCAGCGACGGTTATCGCAAACTGCGCAACACGGCGCGATTTGCGCTCGGCAACCTCGATGGTTTCGATCCGGCAACCGACTCAGTGGCCGAGCACGAGATGCTGGAAATCGATCGGTGGGCGTTGGCGGCGTTGAATTCCGTCGTGGTTGAGGTACGCGAGGAGTACGAGGCTTACGACTTTCATGGCGTGTACCAGACGCTCCATCAATTTTGCACGGTCACTTTGTCTGCGCGCTACTTCGACATCATCAAGGACCGGCTCTACACTTTTGCGCCGAAGAGCAAGGACCGGCGATCCGTACAAACCGCGCTTCATCAGATCGCCGATGCGTTGGCGCGCATGCTCGCGCCGATTCTCGTGTTTACCAGCGACGAGATTTGGGAGAGTCTGCCTCCGTCGCCACCCCAGACGGAATCTTCGGTGCACGTTGCGTTGCTGCCCGAGCCGCGAGAAACCGATGGTGCGGACCTGCTCACGACCTGGGCGCATCTGTTCGGATATCGCGATGAAGTGTTAGCCAGACTCGAAGAGGCGCGCGTCGCGAAGCAAATCGGCAGCTCGCTTGAGGCGCGCGTGGAAATCTCAGCCGGCAGCGAAGCCTTTGGCAAGCTCGCCGCGCATCGTGATTTCCTGCGTTACTTGTTCATCGTCTCGGAAGTTGAATTGGTCGAACCTAATACTCAGCTGGCGGCCGATACGATCATAGTCACGATTTCACGTGCCCGCGGAGAAAAGTGCGAACGTTGCTGGAACTATTCAACGCGGGTCGGCGAAGCTTCGAGATTTCCGACGGTGTGCGAGCGCTGCGTCGCGGCCTTGCAGGAGATGGAGTTATGAAAAATCGCATCGCCTGGCGAATCCTTTATCTCGTCGCTGCGTTGAGCGTCTACCTCATGGACCAGGGTAGTAAGGCCTGGGCGATTCGCCGGGTGCGCTTCCGGGACCAGACGGTCGTCAGCGGAGTGCTCGATTTTGTTTACGCTGAGAACCCCGGCATTGCCTTCGGGCAATTGCAGGAAGGCGGTGCGTTCGGCCGCTGGTTCTTCGTCGTGCTGGCCGCCGCCGCCGCAGTCGCAGTCCTGTTCTATTTCTTCCGCACGCCCCGCACCGACGATCGCATACTTGGTTCGTGCGCGCTGTTGCTGGCGGGCATTCTCGGCAATCTTACCGATCGAGTGCGCCTCGGGTTCGTGATCGATTTCATTCACCTGCACGCGGGACAATATCACTGGCCGACCTTTAACGTGGCTGATGCCAGCATTACGATTGGCGCATTGCTGCTCGCCTACGATTTGATCTTTGCCTCCAGGAGTCAGAAGTCAGAAGTCCGAAGTCCGAAGGAGAAGATTGCTTGAACTGGTTGCTCCTGACTCCTGACTCCTGACTCCTGTATCCTGCGTTTTATGTACCCCATTCTATTTCGCATCTGGAGTTTCCCCGTTAATACGTACGGCGTGTTCCTGGCGCTCGCGTTTCTCGGAGCCATCTTTGTGACGGTCAAGCTGGGGGTCCGCGATGGATTGCCGAAGGAACGGATTTACGATTTATGTCTGTGGCTGCTGCTCTCGTCGCTGGTGGGTTCCAAATTGCTGATGCTGTTCACCGAGCCTGAATATCGTCAGAATCCGAAGCTGCTGTTCTCGCTCGATTTCCTGCGCTCAGGCGGAGTGTTTTACGGCGGACTAATCGGCGCGATCATCGCGGCCATTCTGTTGATGCGTCGTTGGAACTTGCCGTGGTGGAAGACGGCCGATGCCTGCGCGCCGGGGATTGCGTTGGGAAATTTCTTTGGACGGCAGGGTTGTTTTGCCGCCGGCTGTTGTTGGGGCAAGCCGACAAATCTGCCGTGGGGCGTGCAGTTCACGCAAGCCGGCCACGACGTCACCGATGTTCCGATTAACGCGCACCTGCATCCGACGCAGTTGTACGAATCGTTCGCGATGCTGATCGTTTTCTTCTTCCTTTTGTGGCTACACAAAAAAAAGAAATTCAATGGGCAAGTCATTCTCGCCTATGCAGTCATTTACGCCACCGTTCGTTTTCTCATCGAGTTCGTGCGCGACGATCCGCGCGGAGACATCCTGGGATTAACCAGCCTGACGGGGTTGTCGACCTCGCAGATGATTGGCCTCGTAGTAGGAACCGCAGCCCTGATAACCTTGATTGTTCGCTGGCGACGCGCCAACTCATCACCCAGCCCCAAACCGAACATCGCGGCCACGGCCGCGCACGTCTGATCGCTTTGCTCCCTGCTCGCTTGAATCGCCTTCAGTTGTTAAGATTGTCGGCTTTTATCAGATCACAAAATGAAACTGCGCGTTCTTTACCACGGCCACTGCTTTGATGGGGTCGCTTCAGCGGCGACCTTTACCCGCTTCTATCTCGAACGAATCAACCACGGCGCGTCCGTTGAATACGGCGGACTGCTGCATCGGCCGGGCAACCTTTTGTTCGATCGCGACATGTTCGACGGCGATGAAAATGCCATCGTCGATTTCAAGTACTCACCGTCTGAGAAACTGACCTGGTGGTTCGATCATCATCAGTCGGCGTTTCTCACGCCGGAAGACGAAGCCCACTTCCGGGCGGACCAATCAGGCAAAAAGTTTCTCGATCCATCGCGGAAGTCGTGCACTGAATTCATTGCCGACGTGGCGCAGTCGAAATTCGGATTCGATTCCGGGCCGCTGCGTGATTTGATTCATTGGGCGCACGTGATCGACGGCGCGCTTTACGAATCGCCCGCGCAGTGCGTGGAACTGAAAGAGCCCGCGCTGCAATTGATGCAGGTAATCGAAGGCACGCCCGATGAATCGTTCATCGAACAAATTATTCGCGACCTGACAGCTAAGCCTTTGAGCGAAGTGGCCACCAGCGCAGAAGTGCAGCGGCGTTTCGAACCCATTCTCAAGCTTCATCGCGAAACGCTCGCAGCCGTCAAGCGCAAGGCAGTCTGCGCCAATGACGTCGTGCAGTTCGATCTGGTGGAAGAGGGCTACGAAGGCTTCAACAAATTCATTCCGTACTATTTGTTTCCCGAAGCGACTTACACAGTCGCGCTGACGCGCGCGCCGCAGCGCACGAAGATTTCCGTCGGCTCAAACCCCTGGGCCCCGCGCCCGCGGCGGCACAACATCGCCACGATCTGCGAACGTTACGGCGGCGGCGGCCACGCCGTGGTCGGCGCAATTTCCTTCGCGCCTGACGAAGTCGACAAAGGACGCGCGGTACTGGAAGAGATCGTCACCGAACTCTCGGTCTAGCGACCAAGTTCCGGCACATTAAGCTTTCGGCAGATTTTTCTCGCGAGCAAGTCTGAGATGTCGGTGTGGCGCGGCACGGCTTCGACAGCGCCGGTTTTAGGATTAGTCCAGAGCGAGTGAGACGCACCTTCGCGTTTTAAGTAACAACCGTGGTGTCGCAGATGTCTCAGCAGCGTCTCGCGTTTCATGATGCAACAATGACAGTTTCCTTGTCCGCGTTTGGTGGCAGACCACGAAGAGAATCCTCGCGCCTGTCTTCCAGAATCAGAACGATGGCATCCATCAAATTCTGCCGAGCTTCGTCGCGCGTGCGACCCTGCCCGTTCGCGCCAGGGATTTCCGGACAATAGGCAATTACCCATTCGCCGTCCTGCTCAAAGATTGCAGTAAATTCGTTGCGCATATGCGTAGTGTCTGACATTTCGCGACGTCAGGCAAGAGCGATATGAACTGCGTTTCAAATGCTGCTGATGTATCATACGCAACCGTTATGTCGTCGCAAACAAACATAGAATCACTGCAAAACGAAGCGCGCGTCTTTCATCCACCGGCTGATTTCGCGGAAAACGCCCACATCAAATCGATGGCCGAGCTCGAGGCGCTGCGCGCTGAAGCGTCAGCCGATCCCGAAGCTTTCTGGGCGCGTCTGGCTGAGAGCGAATTGCACTGGTTCAGGAAATGGGACGATGTGTTGAAGTGGGAACCGCCGCATGCGCAGTGGTTTGTCGGCGGGAAGATCAATATCGCGGACAACTGTCTCGATCGGCATTTGACGACGTGGCGGCGCAACAAAGCTGCTTTGATTTGGGAAGGCGAGCCCGGTGACACGCGCACGCTGACTTACCAGCAACTGCACACCGAAGTCTGCCGCTTTGCGAATGTGCTGAAGAAGATTGGCGTGGTCAAAGGCGATCGGGTGGCGCTTTACATGCCGCTGATTCCGGAGCTGGCCATCTCGATGCTGGCGTGTGCGCGGATTGGCGCGACGCATTCGGTGGTGTTCGGTGGTTTCTCGAGCGCCGCCCTGATCGATCGCATCAACGATGCGCAGTGCAAGGTGGTAGTGACGGCCGATGGTGGCTGGCGACGCGGTAACGAGGTCAAGCTGAAAGCCGCAGTCGATGAAGCTTTGAAAGAAACGCCGTCGGTCGAATCGTGCATCGTCGTCAAACGCACCGGCAGCAACATTCAAATGGAAGCCGGCCGCGATCATTGGTGGCACGACTTAATCACTACGGTCAACGCTGACTGTCCGGCGGAAGAACTCGACAGCGAACACCCGCTCTTCATTCTCTACACGTCGGGCACGACCGGAAAGCCGAAAGGCATTCTGCATACGACCGGTGGTTATTTGCTGCAGTCTCATCTGACCACGAAATGGATCTTCGATCTCAAGGATGAAGATGTTTACTGGTGCACGGCCGACATCGGCTGGGTTACGGGACACAGTTATGTGGTTTACGGGCCGCTGTCGAACGGGGCGACGTCTTTCATGTATGAAGGCGCGCCCAACTGGCCCGAGCCGGATCGTTTCTGGGACATCATCGAACGTCACCGCGTCAACATTCTTTACACCGCGCCCACGGCGATTCGAGCGTTCATCAAATGGGGCGAACAGTGGCCCTCGAAGCACGACCTTTCCAGCTTGCGTCTGCTGGGATCGGTGGGTGAACCGATCAACCCCGAGGCCTGGATGTGGTATCACCGCGTGATTGGCAAAGAACGTTGCCCGATCGTCGATACGTGGTGGCAGACCGAAACCGGCGCGATCATGATTACGCCGCTGCCGGGCGCCACGCCGACGAAACCCGGCTCCGGGACGAAACCGTTTCCGGGCATCGAAGCGGACGTGATGACGCGCGATGGAAAATCGGTGGGCGCCAACCATGGCGGTTATCTCGTGCTCACGCGACCGTGGCCATCGATGCTGCGAACGATTTACGGTGACGACGAGCGTTATCAACAACAATACTGGTCGCAAATCAAAGGCGTGTACTTCGCCGGCGACGGCGCGCGCAAAGATGAAGACGGTTATTTCTGGATCATGGGCCGTATCGATGACGTCATCAACGTTGCCGGTCACCGTTTGGGGACTGCGGAGATCGAAAGCGCGCTGGTGTCGCATGAAGCAGTCGCCGAATCAGCTATTGTCGCGAAGCCCGATGATTTGAAAGGATCAGCGATCGTCGCGTTCGTAACTCTCGAAGGTGGTCGCACGCCGACAGATGCTTTGAAGGAAGAACTTCGTCAGCACGTGACGAAAGAGATTGGCGCGCTGGCCCGGCCGGACGACATTCGCTTTGCCGATGCGCTGCCCAAGACGCGCTCCGGCAAGATAATGCGAAGACTGTTGCGAGAGATTGCCACCAGCGGATCAGTCGCGGGCGATGTGACGACGCTGGAAGACTTTTCGGTGCTGGAAAAGTTGAGAAGCGACGAAGAGTAAGTGGCTTATCGCCCTCTCCCTCTGGGAGAGGGTTGGGTGAGGGCCTACGCGATGCCGCTTGTCGTATTTGTTGACTGCGAGAAATGATTACGCGTGCGTAATCATTTCTCGTAAGTCATTTTTCAATGGCTCTGGCTAAACCCTCATCCCCATCCCTTC
>DATANL010000261.1:0-3366 GCA_036266295.1 Pyrinomonadaceae bacterium
GTCCCTGGATGTCGACGCTGGCGGGCCGCGAGCTGTTGCACATTTCTCAGGTACAGAATGCGAGCGGAGAGACACTGGTGTGGCACGCTTACCACGTCGGTTGTGATCGGGCGACGCTGCTACATTCCGCGTCGGTACTGCGAACAGAATCAAATCAAACTCTGCGTGCGCAGGTCGGACGAGCCAACCGTTACCATCACTGGCAAGACATTCTCTATTTCAAAAAACTTGGACTGAAGACGTACGACTTTGGCGGCTGGTATGAAAAGAACGAAGACGTGGCCCGGCTTAACATCAACAAGTTCAAAGAAGGATTTGGCGGCGACATAGTCAAGACCTACATCTGCGAACGGCCGTTAACGTTACGCGGGCGGATTTTTCTGAAGACAAGGACACTGCTGTTGGGAAATGCAATCTGACTCCGCTTACAAAGACGTCGTTGACGCCACCAACATGGCGGCCTATGCGCGCACGGGAACCGTCGACTGGTACAAAGATTTCGAGTTTATTCTCAAACCCGAGGCCGTGATTCTGGAAGCGATTGGCCCCGCGATTAAAGACAAGAAGCTGCTCGACATCGGCATCGGCGGCGGCCGCACGACAAAATTTCTGCTGGAAGTAAGCTCTGACTACACGGGCATCGACTATACGGCCGACTTCATCACGGCGGCGCGGCAGAGATTTCCTAAAGCAAACCTGTTGTGTTGCGACGCGAGGGACCTGCAGGGGTTCGACGACGCGACTTTCGATTTCGTCTTGTTCTCGTTCAATGCGATTGATTACATGATTCATGCGGACCGGCTCAGTTGTCTGGCCGAGATAAATCGCGTCTTGAAACCCGGCGGCTGGTTCATGTTCTCGACGCACAACCGGGACTACCGGCACTTCGATAAATATCCCTGGCAGGAACACAGGTTCGATCTCAATCACCTCAAGTCGTGTCTGCATACTTTTGTTCATCTACCCAAACACCAGCGCATGAAGAAGTACGAAGTGCGCACGAACGAGTATGCGATTATCAACGATAACGCCCACGGCTTTTCACTGCTCGCGTACTACATAAGTTTCGCGGCCCAGGTCAGGCAGTTGGCTGAAGCTGGATTTGTTTCAGTCGAGGGTTACGACATGGACGGCCAGCCGACGCAAGGTGACGTGAACTATCCATGGATTTACTATCTGGCCCGACGCGCAGGTTAGTTTTTTGAGAGGCTGGGGCGCGCGGCGACTCCGCCGGCCTTGTCGCACGTCAGCCACAAAAGGATCCCGAGCATGGTGGCTGCGTCTATCAACATCAGCAACGGCGTGATGGTAATCAGGCGAGCGATGGTTCGTCCAACCGAACTCGGATAAGTAACACGGTTTCTCCAAACTGCGTTGACGGCGCGCGCAATGAACATCGATAGGAATAACGCGGGAACGATGATGGGCCACCATCTCGTGAGAACGATCACTGTCACGCTGCACAGCAGCAAGATTACATAACGCAGGCACATCCTCGCTTGCCAACGTCGCCAAAGACCAGCGCGCAGGTTGTGTCTTGAATAGGTGACGAACCGCGAGAAGGTGCTGAGCCAACTCGACTGCATATTCCAATGAACATTGGCTTCGGGCGCATAGGCAATTCGGAATCCGCCGTCCTCGATGCGATTCATAAACACGATGTCCTCAGCCGAGCGCAGGTGTTCCGGAAAACCACCGGCCTTTTGCCAGACACTTCGACGCATCATCGAAGAAAAAACGGCGCGAGCGGCGACAAAGCTCTCGTGAGATTGCTTCGCCGGCACCTGCGCATAGGCGATGGCTGCGCACTCATTGAAAAAAGTGTCGGTAATTGGCTGCCAGCCGCCGTAGACGACGTCGACCGACGGATCGCTTGATGCCGGTTTGCTCAATTGGGCCAGCCAGTCCTCCGCCGGAATGACACCGGCGTCAGTAAAAGCCAGCCACTCGTTCGATGCGGAGGCCGCGCCGAGATTGCGCCCTTTGCCAGGGAATGCATCCGGATCACAAAGCAGGTGTACGTTGCGGTGATTTCGCGCGTACTGCTGGACGATGGCCCGCGTATCATCGGTTGACCCGCCATCCACGACTACGATTTCATCCGGCGCCAGCGTTTGACGAAGCAGCGTGTCCAACAGCGAGGCGACGGTCGCGGCTTCGTCACGAACTGGAATGATAACGCTCAGTTTCATGCTTGAATCTGCGCGATTGAGATCAGCGCCTTGAAGATGTTGCCGGCCGCCACGTCCGCCAGCGCCGCGTTCGCATCGTTCAGGTCATAAGGTTTCAGCCGACTTTGAAGTTGGACCCAGGGCTTTGACTTCAAAGGATCCGAAACGATCTGCATACCACGATAGAAGTGAGAAAAATCCGAGCCCCAGCAGCCGCGCACGTCCAAATGTTTCCGGTTGAGATCGAGGTGAGGATTGAACGATGTCTCTCCGTGATCCGTGTACTGACCCACAACTACGACCCGGCCCGCGTCGCGAGTAAACCGCATTGCCTGCGGAACGGCGGCGGGAACTCCGGTCGCTTCGATCGTCACGTCAGCGCCGCGGCCCTTGGTACGCGCGAGGATCCATTCAAGTCTTTCGTCGTCGTGATGATTCTCGAAATTGAGCACCTCGCAGGCGCCTGCCTCAGCAGCGACAGCCAACCGGTGGTCGGGTGCACCGACACAGAAAACGCGCAAGGCGCCACGCATCAGCGAAAGCATAATGGCGTTGATACCGACCGGGCCCGATCCTAAAACCAACACCGTGTCGCCAATCGCAACGTCGCCGCGTTCGACCGCGTGCAAAGCTGTCGGCAATGCGCAACCGCCGGCCATGAACGTTTCGGGCTGAGCATCGAGTCGAATGCAGCGCGTTCCGGGCTTCAAGTAAATTTGATCTGCCCACCCGCCGCACAATCCGTCATCGAGACCATAGGTGATGCCGTAAACTTTTCTTTGCGGACATCGCGTGGTGGCCTTAGCCACCAGACAATACCAGCAGGCATTGCAGGTGCGATGCACGTCGAGAAAGGTGACGCGTTCGCCCTCGCGAAATTCGCGGCCCTCGACGTCGAACAACCGGCCGCGAATCTTGCGCAATCGGCCCACCGAGACATGACCGGGAACCAGCGGATAGGGAACACCCTGCAGCCGGCCCTGCTGAAGGTAAACGTCAGTGCCGCAGACTTCAGAAAATTCGACGTCCAGCACGGCAGAGTTTTCCTCTAATCGAGGTTCGGCAACTTCACGAATCTCGACGGGCGCACCGGGTTCGGGAATCACAGCGACGCGAGGCATTAGTGGAAGGTAAGAGGAATCTGCGGAAAAGGGAAGTCAGTACGATCTGCATCTACCTCCGTCAGCGCTACGGT
>DATANL010000262.1:0-5353 GCA_036266295.1 Pyrinomonadaceae bacterium
ATCGCTGGAGCCCTGGAAGAAAACCAACTCGTCGGGTTTATTTACCGGCAACGGTTTGAAGCTCACCGCATTGAGCAGCGTGAAGATCGCCGTGTTCGCGCCAATGCCGAGTGCCAGCGTAATTACCGCCACCGCCGTAAAGCCCGGCCGCTTGATGAGGCTCCTGATGCCGTAACGAATATCGTTAAAGAGTGATTCCATGTTTGCTTCTTCACTCGTATCTCAAGGCCACGAGCGGATCGACTTTGGTTGCGCGTCGCGCCGGGATGTAACAGGCCAGCAACGCCACCAGCAGCAACCCGGCCGTCACCAATCCGAAAGTCATCGCGTCCGTCGGCGAGACGCCAAATAACAAACTGGTCATCAAGCGCGTAATCGCGAACGCGCCGACCAGGCCAACGCTCACGCCAATTGCCGTGAGCGACATTCCTGAGCCGAGGATCAGTCGCAGCACATCAATCGTGCGAGCGCCTAACGCCATGCGAATTCCAATTTCCTGCGTACGTTGCGTGACCGCGAAAGCCATCACGCCATAAATTCCGACCGCCGAGAGCACCAGCGCGATCACGCCGAAAAGCAGCATGAGCGTGAGCGTAAAGCGGCGCTGGCCGAGTGATTTGGCGACCAGCCGATCGAGGGTCTGCATGTCATAAATCGGTTGACCCGGATCGATTTCGGCGATCGAAGTCCGCACCGCAGAAGTAAGCGCAGCCGGATCGCCCTGGGTGCGCACGACGATCGCAAGCGAAGGCGTGGCGCGAATTTGCGCGACTGGCCAATACATTGTCGGCAACGGTGGCTCGTCGAGCGCGAAGCCACGCACGTCGCCGACTACCCCGACGATCGTCGTCCAGGCGAACTCGCGCGTCAGCCGGCCCAGACGAATTCGTTTTCCGATAGCATCGCCGTTCGGGAAAAACCGTTTGGCAAAGGTGTCGTTGACGACCACCACGCGCGGCGCATTGCCGTCGTCGGCGGGCTCAATCAGCCGGCCGCGCACAAGCGGAATGCCCATCGCGGTAAACCAACCTGGCGTCGCCTGCCGATTTTGCGCGTCGGGCATGTCGGCTTTGTCGCGCGGCACGTACCCTTCGATCTCGATCAAGCGATCAGTGCCGTTGCCGTCGAGCGGAATCATGTTGGTCGCGCCGGCGGCGGTGACACCCGGCAGTTCGCGAATCCGCGCCAACGCGCGATCGAAAAAGCTGACAAAGCGATCGCCGTCGGCGGCGGATATTTCACCGTCGGGAACGGGTAACGAGACGCGCAACGTCAGCGCATGATCTGTGCGGAACCCGGGATTGACCTGACGCAGTTGCGAAAAGCTGCGCAGCATCAGGCCCGCGCCCACGAGCAACATCAGCGAGAGCGCCACCTCGGCGACGACGAGCGCTTTGCGCAGACGACCCTGGCCGCTCGTCGAACCGCGACTGCCTTCCTTCAGCGTGTCCGTGAGATTCGTACCGCGGCTCCAAATCGCCGGCACGAGTCCGAACACAACGCCGGTTATCACCGCGATAGCGGCGGTGAATGTCAGGACCCGCCAATCAAAACTGATTTCGCGCGCGCGCGGCAGCGAATCAGGACTGAGCGCCACCAGCGCCGCGGTGCCCCAGGCTGCCAGCAAAATGCCAATGACGCCGGCGACAATTGTCAGCAAAAGGCTTTCGGTCAGGAGCTGGCGCAGCAGGTGACCACGGCGCGCTCCGAGCGCGGCGCGCAGGGCCATTTCGCGCTGGCGCGGTGCTGCCCGCGCGAGCAAGAGGTTAGCCACGTTGCCGCACGCGATCAGTAGCACGAAGCCGACAGCGCCCAGCAGAATGTAGAGCGGCAGACGAACATCGCCGACGATGTCGTCGAGATAGGGACGCGCCCGAAAATCAAAGCCCGCGCTGGGTGGGAACATGTCAGAGAAGTTGTCGCTTTGATATTTTGCGACGGCGTGCAGATCAGCGGCGGCGCTTTGCGAAGTCGCGCCCGGCCGCAATCGCGCGATGACGCTCAGAAAATGCGAATTGCGTACCTGCAGACCGGGATCGGTCGTCGTCAGCGGCACCCACAGATCCACCGGCGCTTGAAACTGGAAGTCGCGCGGCAGGATGCCGACGATTTGAAAGTCGACGTTGTCGACGCGCACCGCTTTTCCGATCGCATCTTCGGCGCCACCGAACTGCCGCTGCCACAGGCTATAGGTTATGAGCGCGACGTGATCGCGTCCTTTGGCAGTTTCTTCATCCAGAAAGTTGCGACCGCGGATGGGTTGCACCTTGAGTGTCGGCAGCAGTGACGGCAGCACGATCCGCAGCATCACGCGCTCAGGCCGCGCACCGCCGGACAAATTCGCATCGCTGTCATACCAGCCCCCGATGCTTTCGAAACTGTGCGTTTGCGCCACGACGTCCTGATACTCGGGATAAGAGAGAGGTCCGTCGAAGCGATTAAAACTGGCGGCGCCGGTGTGTACCGCGTAAAGCGATTGCGAGTCAGGCAACGGCAGCGACCGCAAGAGCACACTGTCGACGACGCTGAATATCGCCGTGTTAGCGCCGATACCCAGCGCCAAAGTCACAATTGCAATTAGAGCAAAGCTCGGGCGCTTGATGAGTCCGCGCACCGCTAATCGTAAATCCTGGATGATCTGTTGCATTCCTAATCCTTACTCGTATCTCAATGCTATTAACGGATCGACCTTCGTCGCGCGTCGCGCGGGGATGTAGCAAGCGAGCAGCGCCACCAGCAACAAGCCCGAGGTAACCAACGCAAAGGTCAGTACGTCAGTGGGCGACACGCCAAAGAGGAGACTCGCCAACAAACGCGTAACGGCGAACGCACCGCCGAGACCGAGAATGATTCCAAACGCCGCCAGGAACATTCCCGATCTGATGACCAGCTTGAGAACATCTATCGCGCGCGCGCCGAGGGCCATGCGAATGCCGATTTCCTGCGTGCGCTGCGTGACGGCAAAAGCCATGACGCCGTAAATTCCAATCGCGGCGAGCAGCAACGCGACCAAAGCGAAAATCGCCATCGTCACGGACCCGAACGAATAAACCGCGACCGAGATCGCCCGCACTTCATTCATCGTCTTCACGTCATAGACGGGCTGGTTCTTATCGATTGCCAACACCTGTTGACGGATGGTCGCGGACATCGACGCCGGATCGACGGAGGTCTTCGCAACGAACACCATCCCGCCCCACGAATCCTGCGTGTGCGGCAAGTAGTAATCGGGCGTGACCGCCAGATTGAGTTCGTGTTTGACGTCCTGAACGACGCCTACAATCTCCAGCCAGGGGTTCTTTTCCAAAGGACCTTCGAACCGCATGCGCTTGCCCAGCGGATCGCCGTTGGGGAAGAAACGACGCGCCAGGGTTTCGTTGACGATGATCACCGGTTTGGATCCGGCGCGATCCTGTTCGTTGAAGGTGCGACCCTTCAGGATCGAGATACCCATCGTTTGAAAATAATCTGGGGTGCAGACGCGGTATCTTCCTTCATTCTCTTGTCCGGGTTTTGGTTCGGGAGCACCTTCGATCAGAAACGAACTGGAGGCATTCGAGCCGCCCAGCGGCACGTGACTGACCGCCGCGGCAGATTGAACGCCCGGCAGCTGCTGTACGCGTTGGACCAGCTCGGAAAAGAAGGCGGCGCGTTGCGCGTCCTCTTTATATTGTGCGGACGGAAGATTGATCGACATCGTCAGCACGCCTTCGGGATTGAATCCCGGGGGCGTGTTGAGCAATGCGATAAAACTGCGGAACATCAAGCCGGCGCCGATCAGAAGCATCAGCGACAGCGCAACTTCCGCGACCACCAACGCACTGCGCAGTCGATGCGACGCCGGACTCCCTTGCCGTCCACCTTCCTTCAATGCGTCGTTCAGTGCGGGCTTCGAAAAATGCCACGCGGGAGCCAGGCCGAAGAGCACACCACTCAACACTGAAATGCCGAACGTGAAGAGCAGCACCGGAATATTCACACCGAAATGGTTCCACCCCGGCGCGTACTGGGCCGCCTCGCCCGGATTGCCGGCGCGCAGTAAATCGATTCCCCAAAAAGCTACAAAGATCCCGGCGACGCCGCCCAACAACGCGATGATGAATGCTTCGACGAGCAGCTGCCGGATGAGTCGCCAGCGGCTCGCGCCGATCGCAGCTCTCAAGGCCAATTCTTTTTGCCGGCCGCTGGCGCGCGCCAGCATGAGATTCGCGACATTGGCACAGGCGATCAGCAAAACGAATCCCACGCCGGCCATCATCACCCACATCGCCATCGAGTAGACGCGAACCGTATCGGCCACGATCGGAAAAACACTCGCGCCCAGACCGGTATTCATCTCGGGATACTGGGCCGTCAGCCGCGCGGTGATCGTGTCCATTTCAGCTTGCGCATTCGCTACCGTGACGTTCGGTTTCAGTTTTCCAATCACGTAGTAGCTGTGAAAGCGGCGATTCTTGATCGCCTCAGGCGACAGCGGGATGGGCGCGTAAACCTCGGAGCCTTTCGGGTAGTTGAATTCCGGCGGCAAGACGCCAACGACCTTGCGCGCCACGCCGTTCGTCATGACGGTCTTATTAAGAATGTTTGGATCGGAACCGAATCGCCGCTGCCACAAGCTGTACGTGATCATCGCGACGCCATCTTTGCCCGGTTGATTTTCTTCTTCCAGAAACGCGCGGCCTTTGAAAGGCTTCACACCGACAACATCGAAGAAATTGGCCGTGACCAGGTGTCCCTGCACGCGCTCGGGCGTGTCGCCGCCGGTGAGATTTGTGCTCCACCAGCGCTCGAGTGCGAGTTGTTCGAACGATTGGCCCTGCGCTTTCCAATCGAGATAGTTCGCCATCGAGACTTCGTTGCGATCGACACCGCGGCTCGGGTTCTTGTCCCAAACCGTGACGATGCGGTCGAGATCGGGGAATTCGAGCGGTTTGAGGATCAGCGCATAGACAGCACTGAAGATCGCACTGTTGGCGCCGATGCCCAGGGCCAGCGTGATCACGGCAATCGCAGTAAAGCCGGGCCGTTTGATCAGATTGCGGATTGCATAACGGATGTCACTGAAGAGAGATCCCATTGTCCGCCTTCCTTTCCCTTTGAGCTGCGTCAGAAGAGCCAGCGGTCGCGACCCGATCGGACGGATCCCTGAACTGCCGGCGCTGACACACGACTGCCGCGATTGCATTGACGCGCTATGACATTCCGTGCCTGGGGACACGGTTGACGCACTGGGGATTAGCGCGACGGTGACGGACTTGGAATTTCAGTTTCCGGCGATCCAACCATCTTCCAGTCGCACAATCCGGTTGCCGTAAGCGGCATTCGTTTCGGAGTGCGTTACCTGGATGATGGT
>DATANL010000263.1:0-13018 GCA_036266295.1 Pyrinomonadaceae bacterium
ACTTGTGGAGTTGCCGGCCCAACTACGATGAGCATGAAAAGGCTGCGTGGAAGGGATGGCTGACGCAGCGATATCAACATCCTGACGATGAGACGAGAACCGCAGCGCTGCAGCAGCTGTGGCGCACCACGGATGAATCGCCTTTTGACCTGCCCCGGCTTGAAGATTTCGATAGTCCGAACATTTTGAATGATCGGCGTCCGCTAAAGGCGCTCGACTATCGCTTGTTTGCGCAAGAGGTGTTTCGGCTTTGGGTCGTGTTGATGAAGGTAGCGATGATCAATCGCAATCCGAAGCAACTGATTACGGTCGGTCAGGACGAAGGTGGTTTAGGCGAAAGTCCAGGTCCGCACTTCTTTGCGGACGCGGTCGACTTTACGTGCATGCACAACTGGTGGGCCAACGATGACCTGGTGTGGGACAGCGTCATGGCCAAGACGCCGGGAAAGCCGAGCCTGATCGAAGAAACCGGAGTCATGTTCTACGAGAAGATAGACGGCTCTGCCTGGCGCACGGAAGAAGAAGCTCGCAACCTGCTCGAACGAAAGCTGGCGATCAGTTTCGCCGCGCAAGGCGCGGGCTTTGTCCAGTGGATCTGGAATTCAAACTGTTACATGAATTCCGACAACGAGGCGGCGATTGGGTTCTATCGCGCCGACCAGAGCGCCAAGCCTGAGTTAGATGCGTTTTTGAAGATCACGAACTTCATCGCAAAACATCGCGATGCGTTCCGCGCACCGGAGCCTGAACCAGTCGTGATGTTAATTCCTCATTCACAGATGTTCTCAGCGCGAAGTATCGCGACTGAAGCGACCCGCAAGTGTGTGCGCGCGATGTTCTATCACTGCCGCGTGCCTCTGCGCACGATTGGTGAATATGAAATCGGCAAAGCCGACGCGCCGGCGAAAATGATCATCGTGCCGTCGCCTCGCGTATTGACCGATAAGTGCTGGAAGGCGCTGGCAGATCATGCAAGGCGCGGCGTCACCGTGGTCATCTCAGGAGTCCTCGACACTGATGAGCATTGGCTGCGCGTCGCTTCACGGTACCAGGAGATTTTTGGTTTGTCCGCCGATACCGCACCGGTTGCCGAATCTGAATCGCTGGCGATCGCGAATCAGGAATATCTGGTGCGTTACGACGGAGAGAAGATTCAGCGAATCGAAAAAGCCGTGACGAAAGCAACAGGTTCCACGCGGGTCATATCGCGGCCATGTGGCGCGGGACGTTTTGTCTGGAGCCCTCTGCCGCTCGAAGCCGGCAACTCGATGGACGCATTGGTGGCTTTCTATCAATTTGCGCTTGCACAGGCGAACGTGTTGCCTTCATTTACGATTTCGCCCGACATGTCCTCACTGCTGGCACTCCCGTCAATTTTCGAAAAGCATGTGCTTTACACGATGATCTCAGAAACGAGCGGCGATCTGCCGGTGACGCTGCAACACCGCGCGACCCGCACGCGTGTGCCGGTCACTGTTCCTGCCGGCCGGACTGCATTCGTCCTGCTCGACCGATTAACTGGAAGAGTGATCGATTCGACCCGCTGAGTCGGATGATGGTTTGAACGTTCATTTGAACAAGCTTTCCACGGCTCGCCCTGCGCTGAGTCACCTGTGATATGGTTAGACGCTTCCGCTCACTGGCTACTGCAAATCGGGCTATGGTGCGGTGTGAATAAGATCAATACCGACAACCTATGATCCGAAGACTCTTTGTCGCCACTGCGCTTTTAATCATTACCTCAACTCAGACTGCGCTTAACTTTGGTTTTCAGACGAGTCGCGCGTCAGCAGTAACTCGCGCGTTTGCGCAGACGGGCCCGATTCAAGCTTCAGGTTTTGATCCCGCGTACAACCTGTCACTCCCGCATCCGGTCCAGGACAAGAACTTTTTTCTGTTGAGTTTGTTTCAAAGGAACCGTGACGTGCGGAAGGTTTTGAGCCGCAGTCAGACCTTGAGACAGTTGGCGAAGCAAAAAGTTGCAGCTCTGAAACAATCGGCGAGTTGCCACGACGTAAAGTGCTTCGAAGAGTTAATGCGTCTCGATGCTCCCACGATTGACACGGTGGCGAGTGAACTTCAGACGTTGGCGAATCAGCCCGAGTTCAAATTACTCATCAGCAAACATCTGCGTCCATCGGGCGTGTTTGTTAAGTACAATCGGCAGCCCGATGCGCAGCTGCTGGCCGCGGCGTGGAAGGATGCGGCCGCGGGTCTGAACCGAATACTCAATGTGTACTGCCTCGGAAAAGATCCGCGCTACCCCGCGATCGATAAAGTGAGCTTCGACGTTTCCACGCAAGCTTATTCCGATCTTCTTAAATCAAAGATGGCCGAAATCAAATTCTCAAACGATCCGTTGTTCTTTGAGCCGACGCTCGACTTTGCGATGAAGGTGTTGGAGATTAATCGCCGGGATGAAGCCGCTCGTTACGAGCCGCTCGCCCAAGGCGAAAACAAGGCCGCAATTCAAAATCTCAAGCACATTAACTGGAACGATTATCCTTATTCCTTCATTTTGGTGCTGGGCTCTGGCCCGGCCGACGCGGCGCCGTTAAGCCCGATCGGGGCCGCGCGAGCCGAGGTGGGCGCGCGTTTGTTTTTAGATCATAAGGCGCCTTTGATTATTCTCTCGGGCGGTTTTGTCCATCCGATGCAGACGCCTTACTGCGAAGCCGTCGAGATGAAAAAACATATCATGGCAAAGTACCGGATCCCGGAAGCAAATATTCTGGTTGAGCCGCAGGCGCGTCACACGACCACGAACTTTCGCAACGCCGCGCGGCTGGCGTTTCGCTACCGCCTGCCGGCTGCTCGCACGGCGCTGGTGACCTCGAGCGAGTCGCACATCACGTCGTCGGTCAGTGACGATTTCCGTACTCGCTGTGTGAACGAACTCGGATATTTTCCGATCGAGTTTATTAAACGCGTGTCGCCGGTTGAAGCTGAATTCAAACCTGCGATCGCGTCTTTGTTTTTTGATGCGAACGATCCGCTGGACCCCTGACCTCTTTGGAGTGCGGCGGCTTGACGCCGCTTTTCCCTACGTTAGAAACGGCGATCGATCGTGAACGTTCACCATCCCTTTGATCGTAGATGAAGAATCGATAGCAGAAGGAGATTCCCCGATGGCAAGACCTTCAAAACTTGCGCACGTGGTTTACATGACCAGAAGGTATGAGGAGATGTTGGCGTGGTACCAGGCCGTCTTTGAAGCAAAGATTCAATATCAGAATCCCGCGTTTGCGTTTCTCACCTACGATGACGAGCATCACCGGTTTGCTCTGGTGAACATGCTGGCGCTGAATCCCGATGCGGCCCAGACGGATGATGTATCTAAACTCGGCGTCAATCACGTCGGTTACACTTTCGCCAATGCCGGCGAGCTGCTCGAGAACTATGACCGGCTGAAGCGCGCGGGAATTGCTCCTTACTGGAGCGTCCATCACGGCGTGACTCTTTCGATGTACTACCGCGACCCTGACGGCAACCGCATGGAGTTTCAGGTTGACTGTTGTGCCAATGCCGACGAGGCGCACGCCTTCATGCACAGTGACGCTTTCGCCGCCAATCCGATCGGCGTTGATTACGACGCCGACGCGCTGCTGGTCCGTTACCGCAACGGCGCGTCAGAAGACAGCTTGTTGACCATGCCTGTCGGCGCGCCCGCCCAAATTCCACTCGCACACGGAATGTTTTGAGAGTGCACAAACGAACCTGAAGTGATGCTGATGATTTGCCACAAGCGTTAGCTAGTGGCCTGTTCGAAGCAGTGACAAGTTTGAAGCTAGTGGCAATTATTCGACGCTAGTGACAAGTCATCGAGCTAGTGGCAAGTTATTCGGGCTCGTGCCAAGTCAGCGCAACTCGTAAACTCCTCGCTGGACGCGAATGGCAAATCCTTCATCGACCAATTGATGGTTGCCCAAACCTGCATCAACGCGGCCCAAGCCCGAAGCGCGCGCGGTCTCGCCGAGTAACGTCATCCCGGCGCCCGCCAGATACGCACGCGCGATCTCACGCAGCGCCGTCTTGCGCGCGACTCGCTTTCTCATCTCCTGCGGAAAACGATCTTCGGCCAGCATCCAGATGTACGAGAATGGTTGATAAATCACATCCTGCGGAATCACCTTCATCTGCCTTTGTAATTCGTCGAGCGCACGGGTGAAGGCCGCGCGATCCGTGACTCCGCTTTCCGCGCGCAGATCACCGGTAGCCAATTCGTGTTCGCGCCGGAGCGCTTTGAGGACCCGCTGCGCCGCCTCGGACAAAACTTCGCGTTCGTCTTTCCGCCGCGGCATCCACACCGCGGCAAAGTTACTGATCAAGCGTGGCGCGACAAACATCGAACGTCCACCGGCAAGCTTCGCGTAGTAGACGCGCCCGCGGCGCATGACTTCATCCTTGAGGTACCAGGTCAGCCGCGTCTCTTCGTCCTTCTGCACGTTGCGCGGCAGAGAGACGTCGCGCCGCCCGCACACCGCGATGTACAGCGACGGTCCGGCGCGCCGCGCATCGGTCAACGTATTAGCAAACCCCACCTCGTCGATGAACCGTTCCGCGTCAAGCGCACTTTCAACCCGAATCTCTTCTTCGCGCCGCCAAGTGCGGTCGCGGTGGAGTTCGATGTGCTCGGGGAGAGGTGAAATGATCATTGGTTAGACAAGTGCGTCATAAAGACTTAAAAAACTATTTGCCATTTGTCATTGGCCATTTCTCATTGGCTAATTGAAAAGCGGGGAAAAGCTTCGCCAGCCGCGTTCTCAAATTAACAAATGAGAAATGGCCAATGACAAATGGCAAATAGTCTTTTGGACTTTATGCGGTCGGCCGCTTCGCGGACTGCGGATCATTCGCCGCACCCAGCAACTCAATTTCATCACTCAATCCCAAATGCTCCCAACGCAGCAGCGCAATGGGCACGTTGCCGTTCTTCCACAAATAATCATGGAAGACGCGCAGGTTGAATTCGTCCTTTTGATTCAGGCGCGCGTCGGCGAGGAACTTTACAATCTGAAGTTTGCCAATCAGATATGTGATTGCCTGCCCGGGAGAGGACGCGAAAAAGACCGCTTCCTGGCGCGCGGTGGCGCGATCGACGGGGACGATCTTCTCGAGATAATCAGCCGCTTCGTCGATGGTGAAAGTGCCCACCGCCAGACGCACGTCGACTTCGACGCGCAGCGCGCGCAGCCGCATGAAGTTGTACATGATCTCGCGGAGCCTCGGCTTATCGTCAAAGAAACCAAACTGCAGCATCATCTCTTCCGCATAGAACCCGATGCCTTCGTTCGCTCCGGAATCGTAATAGCGGCGGCGAATCTCGTTTTCGTGCGCCCACGAAAGCGCCATCTGAAAGTAATGGCCCGGCACGCCTTCGTGCACAATCAGCGGCCGCGGGTCTTTGGCAATCGACAGCGAAAAGTAATCCAGGTCCGGAGATGGTTGCTTGATGTAGCTGATGCCGTTTTCATCGAGCCTCGTATCTGAAGTCAGATCGTCAGTGACACCCATGAATGCCAGCGGCTCGACATAAGCCGGCAGAGGCAGGTTGTGATAATGCTTCATCCATGCGGGTACCGTGAGAATATTTTTCGCTTCGAGAAATCGTCGGGCCGCGCTTTCCCAAAATTCTTCCTGCGCGATCTGCGTCGCTTGATCCGGAAACAACTCGAGTTCGGGCAAGCCCTGATTCCGCGTCTGCTCAAACGTTTCGCAGGCCACCGAGCGTTCCCACTCGTGCGCGCCCATCACCAGCAATTGTTCCGGTGTGAAAGGCATGAGCGCGACATGCTTGAGAAAATATACGTACGCGTCCCGGCCGACGGCCGTTTCTTCGGTCATCCCATCAAGCTCGGCCCGTAACCAGTCGTGAAACGATTCGAGTGCGGTAATTGCTTCGGTGACGGCCTGATTGAATTCCTTCGCGCTGATGCCGGTGAGAAACGGTCCTAGCTCAGTGCCGACTTTCGTCAGGCGCGATCTGACGGCGACTAATTTTTCCAGCGCCGCCAGCGCGAATGGTTTGATGGCATGGCCGGTGAGATTCGCTTGCGCGGCAGCCACCGTCGCCGGGAAACTCTGAAGGTAACGCACGATCGCGCGGCTGCGTGATTCGGTGAACGGCGGCGGCTGAAGCAGTGACAAAAAGAGCAGGCCCAGCGTCTGGTCCACGTAGAAGCCCGCATTGCATTCCTGGCCACGAGTGACATTCAGCTCCCAGTGCACGCGCGCAATGGCCGATCCGATCAGACGGTAATCGACCTGCTGGGCCACCGGCCACGATCGCGGATCGATGGCTTCGTGGCGCGCACTGAATTCAACCAGTTCCTTTCTGCGCCGCTCAATCGCACTCGCCGTCCAATCGGGAACCCAATCGTGCGGGCGTTCGAGGCGTGGAATATCGTCGCTGGAAATTGGTTGATTCGCTGCGCGCCAGGCCCAGAAATCCGTGGCGAGTTGTTGCAGGTGATCGTAGGTGGATGTCATCTCGATTTCAGTTTAACCTGCGAAGCGGTGTCAGCATAAAGTGTGGAGTAGAGCGAACGCGTAGGTCCTGATGTAGTGCGCGGCCGATCTTATGGCAGTCTGGTCGCAAACATCTGACTCGGATAGAATCGGACTCTGAAGTTGCCCATGAAAGAATTCAATTGCCATTAGCTTTAGGCATTGCTACTAGCGAGTTAGCCGAAGCTAGTAGCAATTACCCGAAAGCGAGTAGGACACTAGTGAAGGTTCGAGCTTGGAGAGACCTATGAATCAATTTCGTCAAATTACTTTTGCAGTAATCGTAGTGTTGTGCGCCATCGCGGTCTGTCCGACACCGGCCCCGGCCCAAACCGATCAGGCTACGCTCACGCTGGACGGCGTTTTCACGTTGCGCGCGAAGTCACTCAACGCACTTCATTGGCAAGCTGATGGCAAGGGGTACCTCGTACTCGAACCTTCAGGGAAAGGCGAGGCCCAGGATGTCGTCCGTTACGACATAGCCACCGGCGAGCGATCGATTTTGGTCGGCGCGGATAAGCTCGTGCCCGCCGGCGCATCAACCCCGCTGGTCGTTGAAGAATTTGACGTGAGTCCCGATAGGCAAAAGCTCTTGTTGTTCACTAACAGCGAGCGGGTCTGGCGTAGCAATACGCGCGGTGATTACTGGGTTTTCGATCTCGCGAAAGCAAAGCTGCAGAAGTTGGGTGAGAACGCGCCCGCGTCCAGTTTGATGTTTGCCAAGTTCTCGCCGGACAGCACGCGCGCCGGCTACGTACGCGGCAACAACATCTACGTTGAGAACCTCGCCGATGGGCACGTCACTCAATTAACGAATGATGGCACGTTCCATCTGATCAATGGCACGTTCGATTGGGTGTACGAAGAAGAGTTGTTCTGTCGCGATGGTTGGCGCTGGAGTCCCGACGGCAAGCGAATCGCTTACTGGCAACTCAACTCAGACGGCGTTAAGGAATTCAAACTCATCAACGACACCGAGGCTTTGTATCCAATCATCACGACTTTTCCCTATCCGAAAGCCGGTGAAACAAACTCAGCGGCCCGCGTCGGAGTCATCAGCGCTACCGGCGGAGCGACCACCTGGTTCGAGGTGAAGGGAGATCCGCGCAACAACTATCTGCCCCGCATGGAATGGGCCGGGAACTCAAACGAGGTCACCATTCAGCAACTCAATCGCCTGCAAAATACCGACACGTTAATGATCGGTGACGCGGCCACCGGGAAAGTCCGCACCGTACTGGTGGAAAAAGACGACGCCTGGCTCGACGTAGGTTTTTTTGATCTCGATTGGGACCGCACCGGTCTCGCGCGCGGCGATGCGGAATGGATTGACGGCGGCAAGCGATTCTTGTGGGCCAGCGAACGTAACGGTTGGCATCACGTCTATTCGATAGCACGCGATGGCAGCGATGCGCGAGACATCACGCGCGGAGATTTCGATGTCATCAGCGTCAACAGCGTCGATACGGGAAAGGGTTGGCTCTACTTTGCCGCCTCGCCTGAAAATGCGACGCAGCGATATCTGTTTCGCACGCGGCTCGACGGCGGCGGCAAGCCGGAAAAAATCTCACCATCGAGTGAGCCGGGCACCAACAACTACGATGTTTCGCCCGCGTCCGATTTCGCGATTCACACCTACTCGACTTTCAACTCGCCGCCGGTAATCGACGTGGTGCGCTTGCCGGAGCACACGACCGTCCGCACCTTGATCGACAATCAAGAACTCAAGGACCGATTCAGCAAGCTGAAGCAGGGACCGCGAGAATTTTTCCGCGTCGACATCGGCGACGGCGTGAAGCTGGACGGTTGGATGATTAAGCCGCCCGACTTCGATGCGAGCAAACGCTATCCGGTACTGTTCTATGTCTACGGCGAACCGGCCGGACAGACGGTCCTCGATCAATGGCAAGGCTTCAATTTCATGTGGCACCTGATGCTTTCGCAGCAGGGTTACATCGTCATGAGTGTGGATAATCGCGGCACGCCGTCCCCGCGCGGACGCGCCTGGCGCAAGGTCATCTATCGCAAGATGGGCATTGTGAATTCAGGAGACCAGGCGGGCGCCGTCCGTGCGATCGATAAATGGCCATTTGTCGATCCGTCACGCATCGCGATTTGGGGGTGGAGCGGCGGAGGCTCATCGACGCTCAACGCGATGTTTCGTTATCCCGATCTTTATCGCACCGGCATGTCGGTCGCGCCGGTGCCCGACATTCGCTTCTACGACACCGTCTACCAGGAGCGTTATTGCGCACTGCCGCAGGATCATCCGGATGAATACAAAGCGAGTTCGCCGGTGACCTTTGCGAACCAGTTGAAAGGGAACCTGCTCGTGGTCCATGGCTCAGGCGATGACAACGTCCACTACCAGGGTACGGAAGAGTTGGTTAATGCGCTGGTGGCCGCGAACAAAGATTTTCGGATGATGGTTTATCCGAACCGGTCGCACGGCATTTATGAAGGAGCCGGCACGCGCAAGCATGTCTACACGTTGCTGACTAATTATTTGAATGAGAAGCTGCCGCCAGGTCCGCGTTGATAAGTTGGGCATTGACATACTTGATGATCCTCCAGAGCTTGGCAGACCACGCAGCCTGCGGAGCAGGCGAAAGCATAAAGTGAGCCCCAGGGGCCACGCGACCACCGCATGAGAGTCTGCGGAGCAGACGACAGCGGATCGCGATTGGGCGCCCTTGGAATGGCAGCGCCTGTCGCCCGCTTCGCGGGCTCATGGTTTTCAATTGATTCCTGATCCTGGGGTTCCGCTGCTTCGCTCCACCCCAGAAGGCTTTATGCTTTCGCCTGCTTCGCAGGCTGGCGATTGCGCCAAGTGCATCTTTCCCGCCAGTCGCTGATCACCACACTCTCACTCGCGCCTCGGGAGCCAGATAGAGTTTCCGGCCCGGCTGAATGTTGAACGCCTGATACCACGCGTCGAGGTTGCGCACGGTGTCGGCCCGGTATTGATCGGGCGCGTGACCGTCGGTCGTGAGCAGGACTTTCAAAAATTCCGGACGCACCTTGCTGCGCCAGCTTTGCGCGTAAGCGATGAAGAAGCGCTGGTCGTTTGTCAGACCCTTCGCGTTTGCCGACGGCTTATCACCGTATGCGGTGCGATAGGCGTCATAGGCGGCTGACAGTCCGGCCACGTCCGCAATGTTCTCGCTCAATGTCAGCTTGCCGTTCACGTGCATGCCGGGCAGCGGTTCGTAAGCATCGAACTGCGCGGCCAGACGGTCGGCAGCGGCGCGAAAATGTTCGAGGTCGGCCGGCGTCCACCAATTCTGAAGTTTGCCGTAAGCGTCGAACTGGCTGCCTTGATCGTCGAAGCTGTGACTGATTTCGTGACCGATGGTGGCGCCGATGCTGCCATAGTTTTCAACCGGATCGGCGCTGGGATCAAAGAACGGCGGATTCAATATCGCCGCCGGAAAGTTCAATCCATTTTGAATCGGCAGATTCACCGCGTTAACCGTCTGCGGTGTCATCCACCATTCAGTTTTATCAACCGGCTTGCTGAGTTTGGACAGCGTCCATTGATAGTCGAACAAGTCTGAACGTTGAGCGTTGCCGAGTGGATCGTCGCGCAGAATTTTCAAGCCCGCATAGTCGCGCCAGTGCTCGGGATATCCGACACCGACATACAAGGTGCCCAACTTCGCTTTCGCCTTCGCTTTGGTCGCGGGCGTCATCCAGGTGAGGTTGTCGATGCGCCGTCCGAAGGCCGCGATGATGTTCTTGACCATCTCCTGAATCCTGGCTTTGGCTTCGGGCGGAAAATATTTCTGCACGTAGAGTTTGCCGACGGCGTCTCCCAAACCGGCGCTGGTGTTGCTGATCGCGCGCTTCCAGCGGTCGGACTGTTGCGGAATGCCGTTGAGCGTCGTTCCGTAGAATTTAAAACGCTCGGTCGCGAACGGCTTCGGCAGCAGCCCCGAGGAACGATCGATTACATGGAATGTCAGATACTCTTTCCAGACGTCGAGCGGTTGGCTACCGACCAGTCTGGAAATGCCGGCCACGCCGCCGGGATGCCAGACGATAATCGTCGGTTGAGCAGAAAGACCGGCCGCTTTGAAGTACGTCGTCCAATCAAGGCCCGGGGCTTTCGTGGAAAAGTCCTTCGTGGCCCACGGATTATTTGCTTTCTGCACATCCGCGGAATCAGTTCGGGTGGCGTGGGCGGTCGCGATCATCTTTTCGAGATCATAAATGCGCGCGGCCCTGGCCTCAGCATCGGCGACTCGCGCCAGCTTCAGGATCGTGACGATGTGTTCGCGATACTTCGCTTGCAGCTCGACATCATCTTTCTCAGTGCCCAGGTAGTTGTCGCGATCAGGCAGACCCAATCCGCCCTGCAACATGTACGCGATGTTGTGAGTCGGATTGTTGAAGTCGGGCGAGACCCAAATGCCGAACAATCGATCGGTATAAAAATTTGTGCTGTTGAGCGGGTCGACGTCCGCTCGCAACTGAGAGCCCAGCACTCGCGCCAGCGCCGTCTTGTCGGCGATCCCGTTGATCTCGTCGAGCTCAGTTTTGATCGGCGCCAGGCCCTTCTTTTCGATCGCCTCCTCGTTCATGAAGGCGTCGTAGTAATCGCCAATCTTCTGCGCTTCCGGATCGTTCGCAGATTTGCCGGCACTCCGGATTAAGTCCGCGGTCCGCGCATTCACCTTTTCGGCGATCGCATCGAACGCGCCATAGCTGGGACGATCCGAAGGAATCTGCGCGGCCCTGGACCACGTGCCGTTGGCGTAACCAAAGAAGTCATCGCCGGGATCGGTCGACTTGTCGATGCCGGCCAGATCGATCCCCTGGGCCCTCGTGCCGGGAGCCGAGAGCAGAACATTCCCGCTGGCCAGCATTAGCGCCAGAACGACAGCCAGAACCTTCAAATGCTTTGCGCGCATATTCTTCAACGTCATTTCGAATCCTTACTGAGTGACCTCGTTAACTGGTCGATCTGTTTTCTCGGGGATGACCGGGGTTTTCCGAGCATATTCGTGAGAAAAGGCGAGTGTCAAACGCGAGCAAAAAAGACTCGCGCGCCGGGGGCAATGCAGCTAGAATCTCCCGACTTCAAATGACGCTACCTCCGGGAACCAAACTTGGCCGCTATGAGATTCGCTCGAAGCTGGGCGAAGGCGGAATGGGAGAAGTCTATCTCGCGCGCGACGCCCAGCTTGGTCGTGACATTGCTTTGAAGATTCTGACGGCGGACGTGGCGCACGATCCGCAAAGGCTGCATCGTTTTCTTCAGGAGGCGCGAGCGGCTGCCGCTTTGTCTCACCCAAACATCGCGCACATCTACGAAATCGGCGAAGCCAACGAGGCGCATTTCATCGCGATGGAGTACGTCGAAGGCGAGAGCCTCGACAAAAAGATCGCGGGCCGGCCGCTGCGCTTGTCTGAGCAGCTCGATTACGCGATTCAGATTGCCGACGCGCTGGATGAGGCGCATGCCCGCGGGATAATTCACCGCGACATTAAATCGTCGAACATCATGGTTACCGCGCGCCGCGGCGTGAAGGTGCTCGACTTTGGTCTGGCGAAAGTGTCGACGCCCGCAGGCGTGACTGATCGTACTTCCAACAGCGAACTGGCCACGCGCGTCAAGACCACGCCCGGCATCGTGATGGGCACGGTGAATTACATGTCGCCCGAACAGGCGCTCGGTCGCGAGGTCGATCAGCGCAGCGACATTTTCTCGCTCGGTGTGGTCCTTTACGAGATGGCCACGGGACGGCTGCCGTTCAGCGGTGACACCGTCACTGAAACGATCGACCGAATTGCCCACTCTCAACCCGAAGCGATCGGCCGTTTGAATTACGACGTGCCGCCCGAGCTCGAGGTCGTCATCAAGAAAGCCCTGCGCAAGGATCGTGAAGATCGATATCAGAAAATTCATGACTTGCTCGTCGACCTGCGAGAGCTAAAGCGCGAAACCGATCTGGCCGCAGGCCTCGAGCGTTCGACGCCACCTGCATCACGCAGCGTTGAGATTCCGACGCAGATCTACGATTCGTCGGCCATCGCTTCACAAACCAGCGCGCTGCCGGCGGCCGCCACGGCGCCAATCACCCAACATCCAACTTCCAGCGCTGAATACATTGCGGGTGAGATCAAGCGAAACCGGAAACCGATCGGAATTGCCGTCGCCGCAATTGTCGTCGTAGGAGTCATTGGCGCGGGCGTCCTGGGACTTTGGCTGTACAACTCTGCGCGTGGCAGTTCGGGTTCGGACCGCAAGTCATCCCGCGCTTCGAACATGAAGATCACGCGCCTCACGGCCAACGGCAAGACTGAGAACGCGGCGATTTCACCCGATGGCAAGACCGTGGTGTATGTGCTCAAAGAGGGCGCGCAGAAGAGTCTCTGGATTCGCCAGGTGGCCACCAGCAGCAACGTGCAGATTGTGCCACCGTCCGAGGCTAATATTACTCGCGAGACTTTTTCTCCCGACGGCAATTACATCTATTACCAGGCCTTCGATAAACAGAATCCGCAG
>DATANL010000264.1:0-4184 GCA_036266295.1 Pyrinomonadaceae bacterium
GCAGCAACGCCTACGCGATTCACAGCGGCAACAGGACCAGCAGCGGGCGCTTGAGCTGCAACGCCGCCAGGCCGAAGAACAGCGTCGCCAGGCAGACCAGCGCGCCCGAGACATCGGACGCCAGCGCGACGATGAGCAGAGACGCAACCAGCAATTGCGCGATCAGCAACGTCGCCAGGAAGAAGAACGGCTGCGCGCCCAGCAAACGCGCGATTGGCAGCGCGATAATGACAATCAGCGAAATAACAACTGGCGCCGCGACAACGGCAGCCGGTTGTCGGACCAGCAACGCGCCGCCTGGCGTCAACGCGAAGAGCAGCAATGGCGCCAACGTCAGAATGACTTTCGGCGCCGCGAAGATGAACGGCAGCGACTGTGGCAGCAGCGGCAGCAATATCTGCAACAGCAGCGCCGCCTGAACCAGTGGCGCTTTCAGCAGGCATACTGGGAGCGGCTGCGACAGGACCAGTTACGTTTGCAGTCCTTCAGCTATTACGATTATGGCGACCCGATTTATCGCTATTCTCGCAACGGGACCTATTACAACCTGAACCAGTACGGCGCCAATCTCCTGCAGCGGGCGATTAACGACGGCTACGAAGAAGGCTTCCGCGCCGGGCAAGCAGATCGCCAGGACGGTTGGCAATTCGATCCTGAAAACAGCGACGCGTTTCAGGATGCGACTTATGGCTACGACGGTTATTACGTCGACGTCAATGAGTACCAGTACTACTTCCGCGAAGGTTTTCGCCGCGGATACGAGGACGGCTACTATGGCCGCAGTCAGTATGGAAGTTACTCGAACGGCAAGTACGCGATTCTGGGCGATGTGCTAAGAGTGATCCTGGATATCGTTCGGTACTAATCGGCCTCCGCTCAAAAGCAAAGCGCTCGGCTTCGATCAGACATCGGAGCCGAGCGCTTTTGTATCAGAAGCCCGACCGTCAGGGAGGGCTCGTTTTAATAATCGACGTCTTGATTTTCATCGAGGCCCTCCTTAACGGTCGGGCTTCTAACACTCCTCTAAGGGACTATCGCTGAAACCACGCGGGATGGGTCGCTCTTGTTGCCGGCTTTATCGATCGCCCTGACGTAGTAATAGTAGGTCTTTCCAGTCTCTACGTTGGTGTCAGTGAACGTGATTCGGTCGAAGCCTGACGGCGTAATCACGGTCCAGCTTTCCTTAGGCAGATTTTGGTCAAGGGACCGATACAAAATGTATCCAGCCAAATCCGGTTCGGAATTCGCCGACCAGAACAACGCTATCTTGCCCGGCGCGATCCCCGGCTCAGTCAGGTCCGGAACCGCGGGCGGGTATTTATCCGGCTGGCTAAAGGGCAGGGAATTGGAATCGAAACTCTCCACTGGCTTTCCCTCGGTCCCTAGTGAAACCGAACGGACGAAATACACATAGTGCTCGTCGAACTTGAAGGTCTTATCAGCGAATTGCGTCCCTGTCACCGGCTCGCGATTCAAAGGTTTCGGATCAACTTCGGGTTTTGATTCGAGCAGCCGATACACGTTGTAGCCGAGCAGGTTCGGCGGCATGGATTGATCGATATTCTTTGCGGGCGGCATCCAGGTGATGGTAATCGCCGTCTCTGAATATTCGTTGCTGGTTTGGATGAGGGTGGGCGGTTCGGCGACACGCGCCGCCGGCTCCATCAAAAAGAAATTTGAAAAAGCCGCGCGCTGCCCCGCCGCATTTACATAGCGAATCGCATAACGAAGGCGCGCCGGTTCGCCGGCCAGCTCGAGCGTGTCCACATACGTCAGCGTCGGTCCCGCTTTTTTCATTTCGTCGTATGAGACTGAGCCCACCAGAATGGCGCGCGCGGCGAATTGATCTTCCGTGAGTGGCAAGGGCGCTGTCGGTTTCTCAGCTACGCGATACACATCGGCGCGTCGAATGCTCTGCACGCTGCCTTCGCCGGCATTGCGCAGGGGCGCCGGCCACATCAGGATCACCTGGTTGCCTCTTTGAATGCCGGTCAACGCTTCGGTGCGCTGCGGCACGCGCTCAACCGGCGGCAGCGGAGGTTTGCGCTTGCCGCAGGTGGGCGCCAACGAAAGCGCGCACACGCCAAGCAATAACATTAAATGACGGGCGGCCGACTTGCGTGGTGTTCTTGAAGTTTCGGTGGGCGCGGGCACAGGTGTTGGAGGATCGACTTAAAGTATGTAGCGACTCAGATCCTGGTCCTTAACAGTCTCGGCGAGCATTTCATGAACGTAGGCAGAGTCGATCGTTTTGTCCTTAGGCTGCAGATCGGGTCCTTCGAAACTGATTTCGTCCAGCAGCCGCTCCATGATCGTGTGGAGACGCCGCGCGCCGATGTCTTCCGTCTGCTGATTCACCTGCGCGGCAAAATTGGCGATTGCATCGATGGCATCCGGTACGAAATCAAGCTTGACGCCCTCGGTCTCCATCAAGGCCTTGTATTGAGTCACCAGTGAATTCTTGGGCTCGATGAGAATTCGTTTGAAGTCGTCGATGGTAAGCGATTCCAGTTCGACGCGAATCGGAAAGCGACCCTGCAATTCAGGAATCATGTCGGAAGGCTTGGAAACATGAAACGCGCCGGCGGCGATGAAGAGAATATGATCGGTCCTCACCATGCCATAGCGTGTGTTCACCGTCGTCCCCTCAACGATCGGCAGGATGTCGCGCTGCACGCCCTCGCGCGAAACGTCAGGACCGTGGCCCGACTCGCGGCCGGCAATCTTATCGATTTCGTCGAGGAAGATGATGCCTGAAGATTCGACGCGCTCAAGTGAAGCGCGCGCGACGGCGTCCATGTCGATGAGGCGCTCTTCTTCCTCCTGCATCAGGTACTCCATCGCTTCGTCGACCCGCATCTTGCGCCGTTTGGACCGGCCCTGAAAGAGATTTCCCAACATGTCCTTCATGTTGATGCCCATCTCTTCGACGCCCATCGGTCCGGCCAGCTCGATCGTCGGAAAATTCTTTTCGCGGACTTCCATTTCAACCAGCCGGTTGTCCAGCTTGCCTGAGCGCAGTTGCGTCCGCAGCTTTTCGCGCGTCCGCGCAAAGTTTTCGTCTTTCGGTTCGTTTTCCGGGACGAGCGTCGGGGTCGTTGTCTCACCCGACTCAAAATCAAAATTGAATCCTGACGATGAAGACTTCGGCGGTGGCAGCAGAATATCGAGAATTCGCTCTTCGACATTCAATTCGGCTTTGTCGGTGATCTCTTCGACTTTTTCCTGGCGCGTCATCTCGACCGCGATCTCGGTCAGGTCTCGAATCATACTTTCGACGTCGCGGCCCACATAACCGACCTCGGTAAACTTTGACGCTTCAACTTTCAGGAAAGGAGAGTTGGACATGCGCGCGAGCCGCCGGGCAATTTCCGTTTTGCCGACGCCCGTCGAGCCAATCATAATTATGTTTTTCGGAATCACGTCCGCGGCGAGATCCGGCGTGAGCTTCTTGCGACGCACGCGATTGCGAAGCGCGATCGCCACGGCGCGCTTCGCGGCTTTTTGCCCAACGACGTGCTTGTCCAGTTCGGCGACAATCTGACGCGGAGTCAGTTCGTCCAGTCGAACTTCTGGTTCTTCGGTTTCGCCTGCGAGATAGATGACCATTTAATTCAACAACTGTCGGCGGCCAACGCCTGAAGTCTTACGTCCGTATTTCACAACTCCTCAACCACGATGTTCGAGTTGCTGTAGATGCAAATGTCGGCCGCGATGCGCATCGCCTCGACGGCGACTTCGCGCGCGGACATCTCTGTGTTCTTCATGAGCGCGCGGGCGGCGGCGAGTGCATATGATCCGCCGGAGCCGATCGCCAGGATGCCGTCGTCAGGCGAGATCACATCTCCGTTTCCCGACAACAGGAAAGAACTCTTTTCGTCGGCCACCACCATCAGCGCTTCCAGGTGGCGGAGAATCTTGTCTGTGCGCCACTCCTTGCTTAGCTCAATGGCCGCGCGCTCAAGGTTGCCGTGATATTGCTCGAGCTTCCCTTCGAACCGGGTCAACAGCGAAAAGGCATCGCCCGTCGCTCCGGCAAAGCCCGCGAGAATCTTGTCGTTATACAGGCGGCGAACTTTCTTCGCGGTGGCCTTCATGACAGTTTCGCCGACCGTGACCTGTCCGTCGCCGGCCATTGCCACGTGGTCATCGCGACGCACGAGCAACACAGTCGTGCTGCGAAC
>DATANL010000265.1:0-10915 GCA_036266295.1 Pyrinomonadaceae bacterium
CGCCGGGTGGTTTCGTAAAACGTTTGGGGAGTGGCGGTCTCGATCAAATCCAAATCCGCGCCAAGTTCCGGCATCGCCGCGTGCAGGCGTGCCCAGATTTTTTCGAGCATCGATCGATCACGTTCTTCAAATGCGGAAAGATCCTCGTGAAAAGAAAACCAGTCTGCAGCGTTCGTGTAAGTCGATATCACCGCGGGATACTCAGTTGTGGCCGGCTGACCTGCACTACGCGCGAGATAGAAGTTCAGTTGGGTCTCTTCCGGCTCAGCCGAGTTGCCATCTGTAAGCAGCAGCATTCGATCGGCGGGCAGTGCCGATGCAGTAGACTCTTTAATCGTCAAAAACATTTGATAACTACCGAAAGCGCTCATGGCCTTTAACGCGGACGATATTTGCCGGGGAGTGCGTGCCGGCCCAATCAGCTTGCCATACGTGTCCCAGATCGTCAGATTGCTGATGATTGCGCGAGTTGCGAAGACGCGTTCGCCGTTCAAAAGGTCGACGCCAATCGGCGAGCCGTCAGGTCCGAAAGCCAGACGCAAGACGGGCGAATCAAGCCGCAGCTTACCGCCACTCTGCTTGAATGAATTTGTGAGCGCGTCGACCAGAGATTGCGCGCCGCCTTCAATCTCCCAAAAGGAACGCCGTGGATTGAGAGTGGTCGCGAGAAGTTGTTCGTCGCACAAAGCGCTCGAACACTGGGCCAAAGCCTGCAGTTGGATGTCGATGAAACCGCGGAATCGCGCTGAGCATGAGCTGAGAAGTTCGTGCGGCTTTGTTCCACTCAGCCTGCCATTCAGGAGGTCGCGATAGAATTTGATCGCCGCGTCGGCGCATTCAGGAAATGCGATTCGTAAGGGATCGTCAATGTCTTCGCGGTCACCAATTCGCGGAACATCCAGACCCTCGGGCAGCCGAACCAGGTAAGGCGTCGAGAGCCGTTGAACGCGCGGCGCCGTTGCCGCCAGCTCAGCAAACAGTCGATCAAAAATTCCGTCGGGTTCCCAGCCGCAATATAATCCGTGGGTCGGCTCGAATTGATGGCCGGCATGCTCGACGTTCGCGACGCACCCGCCGGCGTTCGATTGTCGTTCCAGCAGACAGACGTGCACGCCGCGTTTCGCGAGCACGGCCGCGGCGGTCAGTCCGCCGATGCCGGCGCCGATCACGACGACTTCGTATTCCATCTATCCAAGGCCGAGAAATAACTGAATCAGGAAACCGTTGGGCCCGGCATGCCGCATGTTCTCGAGTGCGTTGCGCAGATAAGGCTCGGCGACAATTATGACCGACTGGATTCCATTGAAGACAAAGTGGACGGCGATGCATGGCAGCAACCGTCCGGTCCGCGCCCGCAGGACCGTCAGGGCGACGCTTAGCAGAGTGATGGAACTGATGACGGCGATGTTGGGCCAATACTGCGGCACGTGCGGCACCGCGAACAGGAGCGTCACCACGATCACCGCAACCTTCGCACCCGAGAACCGGGCAATTGCCGGATACAGAATTCCACGATAGATACTTTCTTCGACAATTGGCGCGGTGGCGACGGCGAGGAAGGCAATCATCAAAGCCGCGGCCCGTGAACTTTCGACCAGTCGATCCAACGCCGTTCCCTGACCTCCGAAAGCAAGCGTCAGCAAAAACGCCACGCCGTACAGGATGATTGCCAATCCAATGCTGTGCGCGAGTTTGAATTCTCCGTTCCAGGTCAAGCCGAGGGTCTTGACGATTGAGAATTTTCCGAGGCGCGTAGCGATGGCCCAAACAATCGCGAGGGTGATGATGTGCACCGGGAGCACGCCGGCCACCAGAATGAGTATCAGCGTCTTGTCGGCCATCAGCAGCTCGGCTGTCGGCGGCGTGTTGCGGTAGTGCACGGCGACGTATGGAATGGCAAAGACTTGCGGCAGAAACAACAGAACGACGCTCGCGATCCACGTCAGCACCGCCGCCAACAAGCTCCACGGTGGATTGTTTGCGAGATCGTCCGGCTCGAGTGAGGACTGGGCCGACGGCACGTTCAGTTGTTCAGCGATGGCAATGTCAGGAGATGTACTCACGTGTGATTAAGTAGCGGTTAGGAGTCAGTCTCAGTCGAGTCGTTATCTGCGGGTTTACCGTTATATTGCTCGAGCTTTCGATAAATCGTCTTGCGTCCAATGTTGAGCAGACGCGCCGCCCGCGTTTTGTCTCCCGAGGTGTAGTCCAAGGTGGCTTCGATGGCCCGCCGTTCGATATCGTCCATCGATGAGGGCAATTCGATTTCCATCGACGTTGTCCGGCCCTCGCTGGCGGCTTGCGAGCGTTCAGCGCGGGCCACGGCTTCGCGTTCAGCCGTGACGTTGCCGATTGCGGACGGCAAATCGTCAAGCTCAATTTGTCTGCCGGCGGCGATGATCACTGCACGCTCGATCGCGTTTTCCAGTTCCCGAACATTTCCCGGCCAGTCGTACGTGACCAGCGCGCGCAATGCCTGTTTCGAAATTCCCGAAACAAAGCGTCCCGTCCTCTGTTTGTAGTGCTCGACAAAATGTATGACGAGCGGATGAATGTCCTCGCGCCGATCGCGCAACGGTGGCAGTACAATCGGAAACACCGAAAGCCGATAGAAGAGGTCGCGCCGGAATTTTCCCTGGTCCACCGCCCGTTCGAGATCGACATTTGAAGCCGCGATAATTCTGACGTCGGACTTGATTACTTCACTGCCGCCCACGCGCGTGAATTCACCGTCCTGCAGGACGCGCAACAGACGCACTTGAGCGCCGAGGCTCATCTCGCCGACTTCATCCAGAAACAGCGTGCCGCCGTGGGCTTCTTCGAAGCGTCCGCTGCGACGTGAGCGCGCATCGGTGAACGCGCCTTTTTCATGGCCGAACAATTCTGATTCGAGCAAGGTCTCGGGAATGGCGCCGCAGTTCAGTTTGATGTAAGGCTGATCTTCGCGGCCGGAATTGAAATGGATCAGATTGGCCAAAAGCTCTTTGCCGGTGCCCGACTCGCCGTGAATGAGCACCGACGTCTGGGTGTCGGCCACGTTCAACGCGAGTTCGATGGCCCGGCGAATCGCGTTAGCTTGTCCGATGATTCGTTCTTCGCCGTAACGTTCATGCAGCGCGCTTTTCAGGCGCATGATTTCGGCGGACAGGTGATCGCGTTCCAGCGCGGTCCCGATTTGATCGGCGATGCCTCCGACCAGCGCGATTTCATGATCTTTAAAACGATCGCGCTGTTCGCTCCAGACAAATCCCAACAGTCCAAACGCGTGACCGGCGATTCTCACCGGCGCAATCACCGCAGCGCGGCCACCCAGCGTCCGATTGAACATTTCGCGAATGGGCCATGGCAAATCGGTCTCGTGCAGTTTCAGCGTCTTGCCTTGCGAAAGAATGTCGACCATCGCCGGATATTCCGCGATGTCGAGTGATTGTCCGTGGGTTTCAATCAGCCCGCGCACACTATCGGTGACGGCGTGCGGCGCGGCTTTGAATGCCGCCAGGCTAATCCGGTTCTCGTCTTCGTTCAGCACTCCCAGCGCGGAGTAGTCAGCGCCGACCAAACTCAACGCGCGTTCGAGCACGGCTGAAGTGACTTCGTTGAAATCAGACCGCGCGTTCAGCGCGTTGGCGATTTCCAGCAGTGCATTCGTCGTCTCGGCCTCGCGCTTTTTGTCCGTGTAGAGCCGCGTGTATTGATAGGCGATGGCGAGTTGTGTGGCGATCGAAACGAGAAAAGCTACTTCTTCATCCCACCAGTGCCGCGGCGCGCGTGTCTGATGCAGACCGATTAGGCCCAGCACCTCATCGTCCCGCAGGACCGGCACGACCAAAAGCGACCGAGTCCCCATGCTCCTGGCAAAGAAGCGAACCTTGTGATCGAGTTCCGGCGCCGAGGTGTCATCGAGCTGGATCGGTTTGCGGACGTCGAGGTGCTGGGTCAGTGTCGCCACATCGATGGGAATGCGGGTGTCGAGACTAACCGGCACGTCGTCAGAGGCGCGCCATTCATGACTGACGGTCAGTTCGCCGGCGGACGTGAGCTTGATAACATTGGCGCGGTCGACCTCCATCATCTGGCCCAACTCGCCGATGATTACTTTGAGAAAAGTATCGAGATTGACCGACTTCGGCAGATTCGACGCCAGGCGACTGATGATCGACTCGCGCGCTTCGTGGAGTTTCAGCTTGCGTTCGAGCGAAAGGCTATGCTGGGTTTCGGCTGCTGGTTGCATGGGAAAAACTGAGTCGCGATCATAACGAACGGCTCGGGAACTTGCAAAAACTAACGGGCAGACGATGACGTGCGAGGCTGCTTATGGTGCGGGACCAGCATCTGAGGACCGAGAGTTTGTCACGTTCTGAGCCGCGCTCGTATAATCGTCTGGAAAATACCGATAGAAGCTAAACGATTAACGATGCCAATTTACGAATTCCGTTGTAAGAAATGCGGTAATCAGATTGAAGTTATCCAGAAGATGTCCGACAAGCCGCCGGCGCGCTGTAAGAAGTGCGGCGGCCGTTTGGAAAAAATGATTTCGCAGACGGCGTTTCAGCTCAAGGGTGAAGGTTGGTACGTCACCGAGTATGGTCGCAAGAACAGCGTCAGCGAAAAGGTCGAGAAGGAACTTTCTTCCCCTGAGCCCGCCGCGAAGAGCGACGATGGCGCGAAGGCAAAGAAGTCTCCGGCGAAGAAGACCGGTTCAGAAAAATAGGGACCTCGTGAAATGAGTGGGGACCGTAAGTCTTACGGAAAATTGTGGCGGCTGACGACGTCGGCGTTTATGGCGCTGCTGATCATTACGTCGCTGTTTGCGCAGGCCGGTCGTAAAGCGCACCCCGACTCAAACGCCTCGACACTTATTAATGTCGTCGCCGTTCGCACCGAAGGCGCGGCGCCGATCACTTCGAAGGAAATTTCATTTTTCGACAACGGGGTCGAACAGAGCATACGGAATTTCTCTCCCGATCTCTCGGCGGCGAAGATTGTCCTGCTCGTTGATAATTCGCTGACGATTCGCGCGGAGGTCGACAAACTCGAACAGGCGGCGCAGGAATTTTCTTACGAGATTTATGACGGAGACAAGTTGCTGATTGTCGGGTATGAAGACAGCGCCGAGATTGTTTCCGATTGGACTGACGATCCGAAGAAGATCGAGACAGAGCTGAAGGCGTTTCACAAGAAGGGCGATCCGCACCTGTTCGATGCCATCGTGGCCGTGGTGAATGAAGCACTGCAGCCGCTGTCGGCCCAGAAACGCGCCATCGTGGTGATCAGCGACGGTTTGGATCGCGGCAGCAACTGGAAATTTCAGCAGGTTCTCAACACCCTGCAATCACTCGATATCGTCGTCTATTGTGTGCAGGCGCAAGATCGAACCCGGGGCGCAATCCGCCGCGATGTGCCGAAGCCAAAACAGGTGATCAACGATCTGGCCGAAGGCACGGGTGGACGCGTCTTTCCCATCGATGATCCGCGCGCGGCTGCGACTGCCATCTGCGACGAGCTGCGCAAGCACCGCTACGTGCTTTCTTACTTACCTCAGAGCGTGCCGCTGACCGAGGCGCGTCGCTTATTGGTCATGGGCGACCGTGGCATTGATACCCGGTCCAAAACGATGCAGCCGGTCAATTGAGCCCACGTGGATAAAATATTTCCCGCTCACGCTTCCGTTCTTGCTTCTTTCTTGTAAACGTTCCAGGTTTGAAAAAGAGGTCCGCTCTAAGTGAGTCACTCGCGAAGAAAGAACGACTCGGAGTTTGGAAGCAGTCGCCGCCTTAGGTCTTCTTCCGCGAATAAAGCCAAAACAGCGTCAGGATAATCGCGAGCAGGATTATCTCCCAAAACACAAAGACCCTGACTTCGACGCGGCCGAACTCGTCCCTCGCATCGTTATAAACTATGAAGGTCCCGAACGAGATGCCGGCTACCAGCCAGATGATTTGTCGCTTCGTGTCCCACATGAATGAGAGCTTAGAGATTAGAGCTTAGAGACTGGATGGTGCGGACGTTCGCGTTACGATCGCCCAGAACAACTCGCATTCTTGGCAGCACGCGCGAGTGTCCGAACATGTCGGCGGAAATCTCGCCGACTCGCTGGGCGCCCATCCGTTCATAGAACGGCTCGGCGTGCGGATCGGCGGACAGTTCGAGTTGGCGCAATCCCAACTCCGCGGCGCGGCGCGTTGTGTGTCCGAAGAGGGCCCGTCCGACTCCTTTGCCCATCTGCTCGGGATAGATCCACATGTGCTCCAACTCAGCGATGGTGTCGCCCACGACGAGCGCGCAGCAGCCGGCGATGGCCTCATCAATAATCGCAACGAACACTTCGTTGGCGGCGATGAACTCAGGCGTGAGAGTGAGATCTGCTTTCCACGAATCGATCCAATCCTGCGGATAATTCCAATGTTGCTTGGCGGCGTGCGCGAGCGCGGTGAGGGCTTCTGATTCGTCTGGTCTGGCGCGCCGGATTTCGATCATTTGCAAGGAAGTCTAGCACGTACGTGTGAGAAGCCCGACCGTAAGGAAAGCAACGAACATAGACAGAACGAAACCTGCCGTCACCTGTTCTCGTTCCTGTTGTTCGTCCATTGTGTCCTTGCCTTTCGTTGGGCGACTGGCTCACAATGGGTTTGTTGGAGACTCACCGTGAGTAATCGCGGGGTTTTCAGATGGCCTCGCTGGTTGTTAGTAGCAGCCAGCGGGGCTGTACAGTTTGTCGGACTTCCCTTGTCGCCACTACTGACGCGAAAAACCCGCTCAAGCAGTCCACGCAAGAAAAGAAGCGGCTCAATTAGAATTATTCCGAGGAGGCGCAAAACAACGGAGAAAAGCCAGCTCCAACTACCTCTGGCACCACCAAAACAATCACGCTTCGATCCGGTGGTGAGTTGACTCTATCGTTAACTGTTAACTTGTTTCACCTGAAAGGCGAGGATCGTAGCTTTCCTCTCTGCTCCAATACCTACGTGCGAATATGTAGGGACTCACTTTCCCGCCATCAAATAAACTTCAACTAGTCGTAATCACCTTATCCTAGAGCAGTTAGCTATTGTCGCAAAAACCGATTGACACTATTGGCAGCTAGGCGTACAGTTCGGGCACCATTCCATCCGGATTTCACGTCATCCGGTCTACGAACCCAGGGTAGTTCTACCACCTCCAGGGGGAGACGATGAAAGCAGAACACGCCAAACGGTTTTGAACGTTATTCGAGGGTTATCTGTTAACACGAAGAGAGAACTGCGGTTCCAGTTTTCTCCCGCAGGAGGTAAAAAATAATGAGTCGCATTAAACGCTATTCGTTGCCCGTTTTCATTGGCGTTGTTTTGGGCGGCGTTGTTTACTTCGCGCTATTTCCCAAGAAAACACCCCAAGCTAAAGGTCAAACTCCACCAGCACCCGAAGTGATGTCGTGTGTAAAGAACGTCAAAGTTACTAATAGAAGAATTGATGAAGCATCGGACAAACTTATTGTGGAAATCGAGAACACCAGCAGTCTTGGCATAGTCGCGATATCACTCGAATCTAAAAAGGGAAACGACGGATACACGGTCCGGGCAAGCACCTTCGAAGCTGATGACCTACAATTCATCGTTAAACCGCACGAACGATATGAGCTGGGTATGGAACTAACGAACATCCCTGCCAACGCCAACCTCCAGATTGGAAGTGTTGTGTACTCGGATGGAACAGAGGATGGATGCGCGGCATCGGTTGAAGCAACCCGCAAAGCGAAAGCTTATCATCAGCAACTGAAGGCACAGAGAAAGGGGACTCAATGAAAAGAGTAGCTCTTTTTTTAGCGTCGCTAGTTTTTAGTTCAACGATGACGATTCTAGTGTTGGCTGTGGACTGTGGAAACCGTTGGCAATCTGCTCAAGCTGACACAACTCAGGGAGGACCACCGTGCTCCACCAACCCTTTTAGCAAAACAGCTTATTGGACCATATATTTTACAGATAGTACTCAGGGAACAAACCCTCCAGTAAAAGTCACTGAAAGTGGGGCGTGTATGCAACACGATACTACTTTGACCGGATGCTGGCCCGGCTATGAGGAGCCTGTCTGGAAAGACAAACACAACGGTGTTTGGAATCAAGTGACGCATGACCCGGCGCTGGCAGGCAACGATGAGTGTACGAATTGGGGGCCTGTTACTAAAGACCATGAGTTTCCACACGACTGTAACTGTTCCCAAGGTGGGGGCTACCAAATGGAATGCGACCCTCCATACGGTTACAATGAGTGTTTGGCTTGTTGTGATGATGGTAGTGGGACGTGTCCTGGAAGTCCCATACTAGTTGATGTAACGGGTGATGGTTTTTCTCTCACTGATGCAAACCACGGTGTAGATTTTGATTTAGACAGTAATGGTAGCGTGGAGCGAATCGCCTGGACTGCCGTTGGCTCCACGAATGCTTGGCTTGCGCTCGACCGAAACGATAATGGCGTCATCGACAGCGGTAAAGAACTGTTTGGAAACTTCACAGCTCAAACTGAACCTCCGGCTGGCAGCGTCCGAAATGGCTTTCTCGCACTCGGCGAATTCGATAAGGTGCAGAATGGCGGCAGCGGTGACGGCGTTATTGATAAGAGAGACGCGATTTTCAATAGTCTTTTGCTTTGGCAGGATACAAACCACAACGGAGTGTCTGAACTTTCGGAACTGCACACCCTTGCACAGCTCGGCGTTGAATCTATTGCTCTGAACTACAAAGACTCGAATCGCACGGACCAATATGGTAATCAATTTCGTTTTCGGGCTAAGGTTGACGACGCAAAGCACTCCAACGTCGGACGTTGGGCATGGGATGTGTTTTTGCTGCGTGGTCTACCGACAAACTAAATTCCGATAAGTCGGTAATCGAAAATATGGTGCCCCCGGCGCGATTCCAACGCGCGACCTTCCGCTTAGGAGGCGGACGGTCCTTTATCCCTGACCCACCAGGCCATAAGCCTCTTTTGTTTTGACTCTGTCATAACTGAGAGCCTTCCAGCGACCCACCAGACGCCTGCTTGCCCAAAAACTCCACCCGCTGCCCATTAAGTCCCACCATGCCCCGCCTTTTTAGGCAAAGCCTTATAGAATAGCGTCCGCTATGGAACGAATCGTTTTTCTCGAACGCAACACGATTCAGGCTGACTTTCGCCGCCCGAACTTCGACCATGAATGGATCGAATATCCTGAGACGGCCGATGAGCAAGTAGTCGAACGGGTTCGCGACGCAACCGTTATCATCAGCAACAAGCTGTCGCTGGGTGAGCCGCAGTTATCAAATGCTCCGAAGGTCAGACTGATCGCGATCGCCGCGACCGGGTCTGATTGCGTCGACCTTAGTTACTGTCGCGCGCGCGGAATTGCGGTTTGCAACGTGCGCGGTTACGCGCTGAATACAGTTGCGGAACATGTATTGATGCTGATGCTCGCGCTGCGACGCAATCTCCTGGCGTATCGGGCCGACGTGCAGCGCGGCTTGTGGAATGAATCAAAGCAGTTTTGTTTGCTGACGCACGAGCTGCATGACATTCGCAACAGCACACTCGGGATTATCGGTTATGGTTCGATTGGCCGCAGCACGGCCGGGCTTGGCGAGTCACTCGGAATGCGCGTGCTGATTTCTGAGCACAAGCACGCCACTACGATTCGCGCCGGCCGCGCCGCATTTGAAGATACGCTCGCACAGAGCGACGTGTTGAGTTTGCATTGCCCTTTGACGGAGGAGACGCGAAACCTGATTGGGGCGGCTGAGCTGCAGATGATGAAGCGAAACGCGCTGTTGATTAATACCGCACGTGGCGCGCTGATAGACGATGAGGCGCTGATCGACGCGCTGAACAATGGAGTGATCGCCGCAGCGGGATTAGATGTGCTGCGCGAGGAACCGCCGCGCAACGGCAGTCCGCTGCTCGATTTGAATCTTCCGAATTTGATTATTACGCCGCACGTGGCGTGGGCCAGCCGGGATGCGGTCCAGATTCTCGCGGATCAAGTGATTGACAACATCGAAGGATTTGTCTCCGGCAAACCAAAGAATCTGCTGACGTGATAAAAGTTAACTTCCGTTTTTCATCAAACAATCGTAACGCCGCACAAGTGCGGCGTCTAAACGATGATCGAATTGAATTGACCGCTAAGACGCGGCAGCGTCGCTCGCCGGATGATCGACTTCTTCAGTCGTGTAGAGGTTTAGGATTTCGCGTCCTTGTCGCGAACGCGGATCAATGGTGCGCAGATGTTTGCGACCCTTCATTTCCCAAATTGCGGTGACGACCCCGTCCTTTTCTACCGCCTGGTAGGTTATTTCTTCAGTGTTTTGATTATCCGTCGGAGCGGAATCAGCCTCAGCCATAAATCTAATTTCTCCTGTCTGGTTGTTGGAAAGAATTCTGGCACAGCGCCAAAGCGCATGTCTAGCAAAGACGTAGCGCCAACCGTTCGTTGGCGCAGATATCAGCCGCAACTCGACCGCTACACCTGCAGCGCCAGGGCGGTTGCCCGGCTCGCATTGACCACGCCCCAGCCCTGCCGATCTACTTCAACATCGTGCACGCGTTCCGCCGTGCTGATGAGTATTCGTTTGATCCGTGGCGGCGTCAGGCGCGGATTGGCTTCCAGCATGCAGGCCACGATCGACGACACGATCGGCGCCGCGAACGAAGTCCCATCGACGTACTTGTAATGCTCGTTGATGACGTTGCCCTCGCGCAGCTTGATCGTGATCAGTTGCCGCAGCACGGGCGCGCGCAAGTCACTCGCTTCATCGAGATCCTTGTCGACACCGCGATATTCTTCCAGCAGCGCCGGCAGTTCTTCGTCAGATGCAGCATCGAGCCGCGAATAAACTTCAGCCTCTTCCGCGGTGGGCGTGTGTGGCAGAATCGGCGCCGCGACCCAAATGCCCGGCGCGATTACCTC
>DATANL010000266.1:0-14319 GCA_036266295.1 Pyrinomonadaceae bacterium
AGTTTACGGTGCCGGGCGCGGCCAGCAAATCAGGAACAATAAAGAAGTGACGTTCGTGCTCGCGGGTCGAATAAACAATCGCGTTGGCTTTTTTTGGGTCCGGACTTTTTACGCGCACGCGCTCGGTCGCCACTACGATCGGCCGGGTGTGCAGATACGAAAGGACTGCGCGGACCATTTCCGCCGACTGCGGCCGCAGCCGATCGCCTTCTGCTTGATACGCGCGCATGTACGAGACCAGCCGCTCGTTAAGTCCCGACTTGCGATAAAACTCGCGCACCAATGGGGCGAAGTCGAGCACTTCCAAAACCCCACCCGGCAGATCGTCGGAACGTTCTGGCGCTTCGAGCAGCGGCGGCTGCCCAATCGCGTAAGCCAACGAAACGTAACGTGCCGCTTGATCAGCGGGTGTCGCCGGCGCCGGTAACTTGTTGCGTTCGAAAAAATTTTTCATCCGCTCACGCAGGGCGGGATCGAGCGCTTCCTGGTCTTTGCGCACCAGCCGGCGGAATGCCGAGGCTTCCTTACCCGGCGGCGTCGGATCGAAACCAGCGGCATCCAGCGCCGCCATAATGATTATGAGGCGCGCGTCCGGCTGAACCTGAACACCGAAATCCGTTAATTGAAAGGGTGCGCCGGGACGGGTTTGCGTCGTTGGCGACGGCGTCGGGCGTGGGGAACTTTGCGCCCAGCCTGTGCCTGCAAGCATGAGCAAGCCGGTAATCAAAAAGATGAGTCGAATCATTGCGTGACGATAACTAAAGAAATAGCAGCAGGTTGAAAGAACCATGTTACAGCGACGAGCGCGAGCCGCAAAATCGCGGTTTGGACGATTATGATGTCGCCGCGAAAACAGTGGATGCCCCTGATCAGTGATTAGTGGCCAGTGACCAGTGACCAGTGACCAGTGATGAGTGATGAGTGACGAGCCAGAAGTGCCAAGCACGAAACGAACTTTTTGGCCTTCTGACCTGCCACTTACACTCATCACTCATCACTCATCACTCATCACTCATCACTGGTCACTTGTCACTTCGACTATGACGCCACGTCGGGAATCCAGAACTTCTGGCCGCTGGCCTCGACTGCTTTGAGCCCGCGTCCCACCAGTTCGCCTTGCTGCAAACCAAGAAACGTGAAGTGTGGCAAATCGCTGAGCACTGTTTGAAACCAGCCTTCCGCCGCGAGGATCTCGCGGACGCGATCGACGAAAAATTCGTTGACGTCGAAAGCCAGCATCGCGACGTGTTGTGAAGTGCCGGGTGCGGCGATTGAGTACAGCACAGACTTCGAGAGGTCTTTGCTGAAGAAGATGCCCTCTTTCTCGAGCTCGAGAACTTCCACGACTTGTTCGTTGATCGGTAATGCTTTCAGCCGCTTCACTTCATTCTCGGTAAGCCGGCCGGCACTCAGCCAGTGATCCAGGGCGGGGAGAAATCTTGAGTTCCACAAACGCACCGTGTCGGCATAACTGCGGCGCGCGGCCTCAGCTCCGTCACGCGGTGTGATGTCGAGTCCTTCGGCCTGGGCCACGGCCCGCGCGCGTACCAATGCGTCCGTCGCCGCCGGTTGCAATTCAATGGTCGCGGCGCCGATGGTGGCGGGGGCGAAACCGGCGGTGTCCTGGAATTGCTGCACGCGATCTTCGCTGGTGAAGACGCAAACCGGGGGCGGCAGGACGCTTTCAGCCGCGACGAACATCGCGCCGTAATCGTGCAGGACGCGGCGCGCGACGACATCGCCGTCAGGACAGAACTCAGAGAACACTATGTGCCGGTTCGCGAGGGCGCGTTCAAGCGCGCCATAGAATGGTGCAGCAGCCATCGGTCGGTAATGATACGGGCGCAAAGACCGGCGAGCAAAGCGACGGCGTCACCCGATGGCCGCTTTCCGTTATACTTCGAGCCGATGAACCTCAACCTGGCCAGAGAGATTGTGGCGAACTACGAAAAGCACGGCTGGAAATTGCAACGCATCCTTTCGACGGATCAAAACGAGCGGGACCAAATCGCGGAAGCATTTCCGGCGTCGGTGGTCTCAACCGCAGAGATCGACGCGGTCTGGTTTGCGAGACCATCGAACGCCGGGCGCCAGGCCTGGGAACTGAGATTGGTCGCCGAACAGCCTTATGCTTTGTTCGAAGCCTTTGAAGCAGATGAAAGTGAAGAAGACCGCGAAGATGCGCGAAAGGAAATGGAAAACAAGATGCGTGAGTATGCGGGTACTTAGGCCTTGCCGATCTTTACCGGAATCACCATCTTTTGTCCGTCCCGCAGCAGAGTAATGTTCACCAACGTGTAGGGAATGGTCCTTCGTACGCGCATGTAGAACTCGTCCGGAGTGCGGATCGGCACGTTGTCGAAATCAGTGATGATGTCACCGCGCTTGATTCCAAACAGATCTGCCGGCGAGTTCGTTTCCACCCAGTCAATCCGAACGCCGAAAGTTTTTACGTCTGGCTGACGAATGATCGTCATCCGCCCACGCTCAAATCCGAACTTTCCATTTCCGCCGGGGCGGCTGTCGTATTCGCGATCGAGACGGTTGTATTCATCGCGCGACATGGTCGTCAGTTGCGTGGTGTGAGAGATTCCGTCGCGCAGGTAAACGACCTCAACCGTTTTGCCGATGGGAGTGTTCTCGAGCAGATTCATCACGTCGCTCGCCTGCTTGATCGCGTGCCCATCGAAACTGGTAACAATATCTCCGCCGACCATGCCGGCTTTATCCGCGGGGCTGCCCGGCGGTTCGACGTTCTTGAAGGTTGCCCCGCCGTCAGTAGTGCGGAAATCATCGACGCCAACAAACGAACGGTTCGAGACAAACGATACCGCGGAAGTCGGCAGGCGCCCTCCCTTATGTCCGAGACTCATCAGACCGCCCATCCCGAAAACCCCCACGAGGGCGATCCACAACCAGGTAGTGCCTTTCCAACCCAAACGGCGCCGCCGCCGTGCAGGACTTACGGTGGCCATCGGTGCATTGAAGGTCGGATAGAACGGGGTTGTCTGCCCGCCTCTGTTTGCCGAGGTAGCGCCGGGAAAGCGGACCGTCTCGGTATATTCGGCCGGACCCTCGCCCAGACGATTTCCACACGATCGGCAGAACCGCATTTCCCTGGGCATCGGCGAACCGCATTGGCCGCACGATTGTTCGTCGACGCCGGGACTTCCGATATTTTGCTCAGGTTGCATGGCTGAATTGATGCGACAGTTGAATGAACTGGCAAAAAGTATACGCGGAGATCGAATCCGAGGTTGCGACTATTTCAGATCGAACCGCGGGCGCATTTTACGATCAGCGCCCGAGCGAGTATAGTCATGGCACACCTGACCGAAAAAATCATGGAAGTAACAAAAGCACTGGCAGCGCTGCAGCCGCTGTACAACAAGGGAAACGTCGAAATCGTAACGGCAGAGGGAATTCGTGTGCGCGGCATCATCCGCAGCATGAAGACGACGCACGCGCTCACGACGCCCAGCGTTAAAGTCGAACGCGCTGACGGTGAGATTGTGAAGGTGCCCTTTACGTCCATTGTCGAAATCATCAATCACAATCGGGCGCCGCGCGACGCTTGAACGCTGGTAATCAACGGGCGGTTTGACGTGAATTGAAACTGCTCACCGCTCACTGCCAACTGCATAGCCATGTCGCTCGATTTCGCCGTCGATTATCGATGCCCGCTGCGGGCCCAATATCCCGAGCAGCACCTGCGCGAATGGGGACGCCTCAGTCACCTCCATACAATCGTCACGACCACCGATCAGAGCGCGCCCGGCGAAGACAAACTCGAGTGGATTGAAAAGGCCGCGCCGCAGATCGATCAACTCCAGACCGAAACAGAAATCTGTGCGCATTGTCCCGCTTGCCTGCCGTTCGAGGCGGCCGGTGAAGGCGAAGCGGTCGGCTGCCTGGGTCGTGTTAATTATCCGATCGATGCCGAGTTCGAAAAGTTTTTAGCGAACCGTGTGCAGCTGGCGCTGGACACCGTCGATCGCGAAGATTGGCCGCGGCTGATGCATATCATGGTCGATCCTGAATCGCCGTTTGATGGCGAGGCGACCAAAGAACTGCGTCGCGTCACCACCGCCGAGGGCCTGCGATTCTTTGAATTGCGTCTGCCGATTCGCTTGTCACGCGCGGGCTCGCGACTGACAACCGATAACGTATTCGATCTGCTCGCGGGATTTCGATCTGAAGATTCCGAACGGACGGGTTACGAACGCGAATTTCCGTTTTCGGCCACCGGTGACTACTACGATTTTCTCGATCTGATGATGAGGAATGATCTCAGCCAGTTGGAACGCGAGCGCCTGGTTTCGCGGAGCCGCAACTATTCGCAGTTCCTGCGTCTGCTGTCGGCGTTTGAGCGGGCTGAGGCATTGAATGCGCGCGTGTTGATTGATTAGTCAGTACGACTGCGTAAGCGGGTGGGTCTTCTCTCTGGCCAAAGACCCAGCCGCTTACGCAGTCGTACTGGCCCAAACTCGAGCCGCTCAGCGTTTGTCTGTCGCCACTCTGGTTTTCCATTATTGGCATACTTGGCTTTTGGCGCGCGGAAGCCTGAATAGCGGCGTCCGCACATTCAACTTGAGGGGCAGGAGAAATCCTGCCCCTTTTTTGGTTAATGACACACTTGACTCGGCATGTGTATACAACCCTCTCCCTTTAGGAGGGCAATAAATACCTTACACATCAACCGTATTTTCTAGCTGGTTCACTCCCGCATTGAGCCATGCCGGTGCATTGCGTTTGGATCTTTAGGAGATTGCGGTGCTGGTTTCAGCCGCACAGCCGGATCAGTCTGTCTAATTCCGTCCACAGATCCCGTAAAAGGAGCATCCGCCTCTGTCTGAATTACAGTGGCAATCCATTTTGCATCGGCACCACCCTGGCACATGGCCCAACGCATGAGAGGTTCCGTCCCGACTACGAGCATGCCGGAATGATTGTTTCGATCAGCGTCCTCTTTGGGATCGTCGTAGAAAAAGCCGAGCGACTTGCGCAGCAGCAGAATGTCGTCCGGCTTGCCGGTTAGAAACGTCCAGCCTGGCCCTACTCCGTGCATCTTTGCGTACGCCTTGAGGTCGCGCGGGCTGTCTTCTTCGGGACTTAGAGTGATCGAATAAAAGAAAATGTCGCGACCGACGCGGTCTTTTAGAATCTTCTGTACTTCAACCAGGTGATGGGTGATCACCGGGCAGATGTCCTTGCATCGTGCGAACATGAACTGGATGACGACGCGCCTGTCCTTCACGAGATCAGTGTAAAAGTGAACCTTCTGATTGTCCTGAGTGATCAACTCCACGTTCGGTAAGTGGCGTCGCTGGATCAACTCACGCGGCGAGATTTTCTGGAAGTTGTAATTGTGCGTGCTCGCCGGTGTCGGCTCCTGCGCGAGCACACTATTCGCTCCCACGGAAGCCGTAGTCGCTCCCGCGACCGCCAACCAATTTCTTCTTGTCATCTTTGCCATGATCTTTAGCTCCCTTCTCGTCGCGTATCGGGTCTGTTTCTTTGCACCCTCCCTGACGGTCGGGTTTCTGATTTCCGGCCGCTATGGGTTTTGGTTGTTGTCAATCACGCCCGGCTGCACCTGGAAGAGCAGCATCATCGCGTGGTCCTCGTGAACGACATTGTGGCAGTGCATCGGCCAGTCGCCCTGAAAGTCGCGGAAGCGGAAAAAGACCTTAACATCTTCATCGCCCTGAAGCCTGGTAACATCCTTGCGCGACACTTCCACGTTGGGCACACCGGAGCGGGTAGTGCTGATGCCGCCGCCGCCACCGCCAAAGGCGCAATCACCGTGGGAGCGCCAGTCGGGTGAGCCGAATCCGGCGCGTCGGCTGTGATGGCTGTAACTGAAGCGACGCCCTCCGTTGCTGGACCGACTTAGGATTTGGTGTTCTTCCAGGTGGACGTGGATGGGGTGTTGCCAGTCGTTGCGCGGGTTGCTCCAGAGCCAATTCTCCGCGCTGTTCTGCGTAACTGTGAAGCGAAGCTCGTTGCAGTTCGCAAACCTACCATTGATGACCCATTGTCCATTGTCGCGATCAAAGTTGAAGTTCCGGGTGATGCGCGGCGTGATGACGCTTGGCAGTTGATAGAAAACCGGGTGCGTCGCCGGGTTGACGCTGTTGTCGGTGACGGGGCTGCCGATTCTGAACTCTACGCAGGACATGCCCTGCCCGGCGGAAAAAAGGTCACAGCTTGGGCCCTGACCGTCGTCCTGAACCAGGCGGTTTTCCAGACGAACTTTGGTGTGACTGCCGATCAAACTCTTGACCGCGTTGAAGTCGATGATGATGTCATAGCGCTCGGCCACGCCCAGCCGAATACTGGTCACCTGAATAGGCGTCGGCAAAAGGTTGCCGTCATCGGCAATTACCCAGAACGGAATCTGCGTACTGGGAGTGAGGGGATCGGTCAGGAACAGTTCATAGAAACGCGACGGTCCGCCGTTCAGTATGCGGAAACGATAGCGCCGCTGGCTGACGCTGAAGAACGGTTGAATGATGCCGTTCGCCAACTGAATGTCGCCGAGCAGTCCTTTGAAATTGAAAGCGTCAAAGCAGAGCAGCCCGGTGCTGGGATCCAGCAACTTGTCATTGAGCATGATGGGCACGTCGTACTGCGGATAACTCGGCAGTCGAAAGCCCGTGGTTTCATTGCCGGTGTCGAACTGGTTGAAGATCAGGTGAAAGCCTTCCAGGCCCTTGTAGGTGTTTTCGGCGGTGTGATCGATGCGATGGTCGTGATACCACATCGTGCTCAATGACTCGTTAATGTCGCCGTTGGGCTGATGGCTTGAAGCGAAGCCGGCCTGTTGTCCAGTGAAGTATTGATCGAAATACTGTCCGCGGAAAAAGTAGCGACAGGGACCGCCATCGCTTTCCGGCGCAGTGTGGAAGTTATGCAGATGTGTGGACATCTCGGGAACGCCAAAGCCACCGTTCTGACTTTGCGGCGGGAGCTCGTTATAACGACGGATCAGCCAGGGTTCCTGATAGTGACTGACAACGGTAGGTCCCGGCATCGTCGCCACGTCACTAGCTGCAGATCCTCCCAGATTGAATCCCCAGATCGTTTGCGCGGGAATGTTCGTGTCCGAAGTGAATCTGAAATTGGTGTTTGCCCGGATGCGCTCGATGTAATATTTCTGCGTCGGGTACTGGGTAAAGAACTGAAAGAAATCCGATCCCGGCCGCAACACGCCGTTGTATTGGCCGCGACCTTCGTAAGGAAGACCGGTCGCCGGATTGATGGTGTTGAACGGAAACTGTTGTGGTGGCGCGCCGAACGTCAGCCCCGGATCTGACAATGGACGAGAGGGAAGTTCAGGAGGGATCGGCATCGGATCAATGAACACTTGGGCTGGCTGTGGGCTGCACCCGACATTGCAGTTGTTGCCGTAGCAACTGCTACCGTTATGGCCGCCCCACTGAGCGTGCGTGAGTCCACCCTTCGCGATCAGCACCCCCGCGCTGGTCATCAATCCCATTTTGATTAAGTCGCGACGAGTGAAACCCTCTTTCACCAATTCCAAACGGTTGTTGAGAGCTTTCTGGATCTCTCGTTCTCTTCTCTTGTTTCTCTTTGAGATGAATGCCATGGCGGGCTCCTCCTACTAAGAATCAGACGGACTCTTCAGCCAGAACGGCTTGAAGGGCGTTGTTGTTGGGCTTTACCTAGAGACCGTTTACTTGGTAGGGTCCACCAGCAAGTTAGACCCTGCCGGGATCGCAAGAACGCAACTTTAAGAGTTCACGCAACGAATGTTGCATTATGACGGCGCGCAATCTACTACCGTGTTCCGTTATTGTCAAGGGTTTTTGAATTGAGTGCCGTTATCGTCGTTTGCAAGAGGCCGTCAAGATGCTTGCTGAGAATTAGGGAAACGATTACCAACTATGAGAATCGACATCCGAGAATCAATAACTATGAGAACAATACGGTGAGTTGTTGATTCTTCGTCGGCGAGACTCGCATGACGCGCGGTTAGGCCGTTGGGCTTGGGACGTGTTCCTACTTAAACAGTGAGCCTGTTGATAACTGCCCTGGCCGAGAATAATAGACTTGCTAAATTAAGGTGCTCGCCACCGGCTTTCTCGCAGCCGACTGCCATCGATGAAGTCGAATCTAAGACTTCTCCCCAAACCCGCCGCCGCTGGGTGTTTCAATCCGCACACGATCGCCGGCTTTCATTTCCCAATTTCCTTTGGAGCGTAGTTTCTGGTTCTTACCGTTGCGATGAATGAGATAGGTGCGCCCGCATTCACCATCTTCGCCACCGGATAATCCGTAGGGCGCGCGTTTGCGTCGGTCGGCCAGCAGCGCCATCCGCGAGTCAGCCAGCGTTTCAATCTCACGAATCGTGCCGTCGCCGCCTTTCTGTTTTCCTTTGCCGCCGGAGCCTTGGCGAATTCGATACTCGCGCACGCGCAAAGGGTAAGCGTACTCGAGCGCTTCGGCCGGCGTGTTGAGACTGTTCGTCATGTGCGTGTGCGTCGAGTTCATCCCGTCAGCACGCGGTCGCGCGCCCATACCGCCCGCGACTGTTTCGTAATAAGAAAACTCGCGGCCGGTTCGTGGATCGATACCGCCAATCGTCAGGTTGTTCATCGTGCCCTGACTCGCGGCCGGAATTCGATCGGGAACCGCCTGGGCCAACGCCATGAAAACTGTGTCGACCACGCGCTGCGAAGTCTCGACATTGCCGCCGGCAACCGACGCGGGATGCGCCGCGTTGACGACCGTGCCTGGCGGCGCGATGACTTTGATGGGCTCCATCAGGCCCGCGCTCGCCGGCACATCGGTCGAAACCAGACAACGAAAGCAGTAGGAAACAGCGGACGCGGTGATGGCTTCGACGGCATTAATCGCTCCGGCCACCTGCGGAGAGCTACCGTTGAAATCGACGACGGCGCGGTCACCTTTGATCGTCAAGCGCACTCGAATTGGAACCGGGCGATCACTTATGCCGTCGTCATCGAGTGCGTCTTCAGCTTCATATGAACCGTCAGGGATGGCTGAGATTGCGCGCCGCATCATGCGCGATGAATACGCGATGAGGTGTTGCGCGTAATCACTGACTTCCTGTTCACCGCGGCGGGCGACGATTTCCAGAAGGCGCATCTCGCCGGTTTTCAACGAACCAATCTGGGCCGCGAAATCGGCGCGACGTTCATCGCTGCTGCGGACGTTGTTGAGGATCAGCTTCATCACGTCGTCACAAGTCTCGCCGCCGCGAACGATTCGAATCGGGGGAATGCGCACGCCCTCGCCGTAGACATCGGTGGCGAGTCCCATCGAACCCGGCGTCGCGCCGCCGATGTCGGCGTGATGAGCACGGTTCGCCACAAAGAACAGAGGGTGTTGGGTGATGGGTGTTGGGTGTTGGCCCTTCTTTTTAGCGGATCTCTGACTTCTGACCTCTGAACTCCGCGTAAAAATGCCCATAATCAAAGTAACGTCCGGCAAGTGAGTACCTCCGGCAAAGGGGTCATTCACCGCCACGACGTCGCCAGGTTCGATCGTGACTTCGCGCAGAGCCGCCGCGACCGCCATCGGCATCGAGCCGAGGTGCACGGGCATATGATCGCCCTGCGCGATGACGCGACCGGCAGAATCAAAAACTGCGCATGAATAATCGCGGCGCTCTTTGATGTTGGGCGAAAACGAAGTACGCCTCAACGTTACACCCATCTCTTCCGCGACCGAAGTGTAGAGCGCGCGATATATTTCCAGCGTTATCGGATCGAACTTCTTCATCTCTGCTTCTAGATTTCCGCGGCCGCCTCGATTAATAAGTCCCCGTGGCGATTGATCTCAGCCTGCGCGCCGCCGGGAATCAATGTGGTGCCCGAATATTCTGTCACCACGCACGGGACTCGCAGGCGCGTGCCGGCGATCAACTCTGCTCGCCGGTAGACTGCTACGCTAATCTTCTTTCGTTCGAAATATGCTTCGACAAAACTATGCGGCGTCGCGCTGATTTTCGAAGATGAAAACTTTGGCTTCGGTGTTTTGAGCTGATCGACTAAACCACTTGAGCGCAGGCGGGCGCTGACGATTTCAACGATATTCGCGGGCTGAGCATAGCCATACCTTGCTTGATGCGCCCGATGAAAAGCCGCGGCGATGTTGCCGGTTGTTTGTTTTATCTGAAGCTCGAACGACTGGCCTTTGTATCTGACGGCCAGCGATCGCTCATGCTTCTGCTTCCGATCCGGAAAGCCTTCAGCGAGCAAGGTCGCGCGGGCCTGCTTTTCCATTTCGCGGAATACTTTTTCAAGCTGTCGCTGTGAGTCTCCCTTAGCCTCCAGCATCACGGTGCGGCTTTGTTCCTTGACGACGTCGGCCGTCAAGACTCCATTGGCCGAGAGCGCGCCGGGCGATGCCGGAACGAGCACGCGCGGGATGCGCAACGCGCGCGCCAGGTCGACTGCATGCAGGCCACCGGCGCCGCCGAATGGAATCAACGTGAAGTCGCGCGGATCGTATCCACGCTCAACCGATACGTGACGAAGCGCCCGCTCCATGTTGGTGGTCACCACATCTAAAACACCCTGGGCCGCTTCCACGCGCGATACTTTTCGTTTCGCCGCGCGAGTCATGTCGGACGCCAATTCGTCGAAAGCTCGACGCGCACGATCCTCGTCTAGTTTGAATTCACCGCCCAGCAACGTCGCGCCGGGGAAGTGACCGAGCACGACATGCGCGTCAGTCACGGTCGGCAAGAATGATCGGCCGTAACACGCCGGACCTGGATCGGCGCCGACTGATTCAGGGCCGACGCGCAACGAGCCGCCTTCGTCGACTCGAGCAATCGATCCGCCGCCCGCGCCGACCGTGTGAATATCCATCATCGGAATCGCGACCGGCATAGCCGCGACGATCGATTCATTGGTCAGGCGCATCCCTTCGCGATCGCAGAGTGCGACGTCCGTCGACGTTCCGCCCATGTCGAACGTGATCAGATTTTCAAAGCCGGCTGCGCCAGCCACCCGCAGCGCCCCCACGACTCCGCCAGCGGGGCCGGAAAGGATCGTGCGCACCGGTTCGTTCGCCGCGACTCGCGCCGAGATGCTGCCGCCCGATGACTGCATCACGCGCAGGTTCAGACCTGAGACCTGCGATTTGAGATTCAACTTTTCCAGACGATTCAGATATCGACCCATCAGCGGCTGAAGATAGGCGTTAACCACCACGGTCGACGTGCGTTCATATTCGCGATACTCGGGCAGAATTTCATGAGAGACGGAAACCGGAAGATCGAGCTGCTTGAGTGCGGCGGCAATTCTTTTTTCGTGATCAGGATGAACGAATGAAAAGAGCAACGAGATGGCGATCGATTTGCAGTCTGCTTTCTGAATCTTCTTAATTAGTTTTTTTAGATCATCGTCACGTAGCGGCTCGATAACTTCGCCCGAGGCGACTACGCGTTCTTTGATTCCAAATCTCAACTCGCTCGCGACCAGCGGCGGCGGCTTGATCGCGTCGAGGTTGTAAAGTTCGGGCCGCGCCTGCCGCCCAATTTCGATCACGTCTTCAAATCCCGCCGTCGTTACCAGGGCCGTGCGCGCGCCGCGTCGTTGCAACAGCGCATTGGTTCCGACGGTTGTGCCGTGAATAACTTCTATCGCTAACGTCGAATCGATTTCTTTCGCAATTCGCTGGAGTCCTTCGGCGATCGCCCGCGAAGGATCATCGGGAGTGGAAGCGACTTTGAAGATGCGTAAGTCCCGGCCGGCCTGGTAGACAAAATCAGTGAAGGTTCCGCCAGTATCGATGCCCACGCGGACTGTGTTTGTCTGATTACGCGATCTTTTGATGGTGCGTCTGCGCAAAGGAATTTCGGAAAGCAGCCACTATAGTCACTGCCGAAAACGTTGACAAGAAAGCGGCGATGCCACTATATAAGCGCCGCGGTTAATCGATCAGAATGGAGTGACCATGAAAAATCTATCCCGACACCGAAGCCTGCTGGCGCTGGCGTTGCTCGCCGGCATCGTGCTTGGTTGCAAATCGACGACGACATCGACCTCGTCGACTTCCAACTCGAACAGTAAAGATGAATCGTCTAAGAACACCAACAGCAATTCAAACTCGAGCGCGAAGACGGCCAGTGCGCCCGCGCCGGACATCGCCGGCACATACAACATCACCGGCACCAACCCTGAGGGTGGCGGAACTTATAAAGGCACGCTCAAAGTGATCACGCGGGGTGACGTCTACCAGTTTCAGTGGAACGCCGGAACTCCGTATGACGGCGTGGGCGTGCAAAACGGCAACATCATCGCCGTAGCTTACACGACGGGAACCGATGGTAAAGGCTGCGGTGTCGTCGACTATGACATTGCCGGGGATGGATCGTTGAGCGGGAAATGGGGTTACTGGGGCACGAACGATGCCGGCACTGAAACAGCGACGCGCACCGGCGGCTCGAGCCTGGTCGGCGAATACGACGCGACGGGCAAGAACCCCGACGGCAAGCAATACAAAGCTCATTTGACTGTCGAGCCGGCCGGCAATCTTTATCGGTTTGCCTGGAGCAATGACACCGACGGCATCGGCATCAAGCGCGGCGATAACGTTGCGGTCGGCATCGGCGGCCGTCGCTGCGGTTTTGTGATGTATCAGGCGCAATCAGACGGTTCGCTCGACGGGATCTGGGGCGGCGGCGGCAGCGATAAGACGGGAACTGAGAAGGCGACGAAGCAATAATTTCGAGTGCGCCGGCAGCGACGGCGCTTTGGATTCCTTCGGCTATTGAGGGACACACAATCCAAAGCGGCGTCGCCGCTACGCTCTGCCGCCGCACTCCAAATTGCGGCCGCTACCGCAGAACTTCCGATTTTCTGACCTCATTTGATTCGCGCGCGGCATCAAGAACGACCTGCGTTTGATATCCATCTTCGAACGACGCCGCTCCCTGCACAGTCGTTTGACCTTCGCGTAACGCTTCGACGATCTTGCGGGCGAAGACGGTGAAGCCGCGCGCCCAGCCGTTGTCGCTCATGCCGGAAGCGAGTTCGCCGCCATCGATATCGACTTTCTTCCAATCGCCATCGCCGACGTTTGCTTGCCAGAGATCGCCGTCACCTTCGACTTTCAACGCCCCACGTTCGCCGAAGACTTCGAAGCGATGAAGCGGCGGGCCCGCTTCGACCATCGAAATCGACACGTTGCCCGTCGCGCCGTCCGTAAAATCATGATCGCTGAACCGCAACAGTAGGTTCGCTTCATCGTCGCTGGTGACTGCGCGAGTCTTGCCTTCGTGATCCTTTCGCTCGCGGACATGCGTGGCGAGATTGCAAGTCACCTCGTCAATCTCGGTCGTTAACATCCAGCGAAATCCGTCGATGATGTGCGAGGCAATTGCTCCGAGCGCGCCGCCGCCTTGTTTCTCATCTGACCACCAGTTCCATGGACGATTTGGATCGGCGCGTGAGTCCGATCGGAAAATGACACTTGCATGTTTGATCTTCCCCAGCTCGCCGCGATGGATCATTTCGCGCATCTTCAGACGGCCCGGCAGAAAGCGCAGCTCATGATCGATGAGTGCCAGCAAGCCTTTGTCACGCGCGCGATCGGCCATACGCCGCGCCTCTTCGGCATTCATCGCCATCGGCTTTTCGCACAACACGGCCTTGCCATGATCCAGCGCGGCCAAAGTCATCTCGCAGTGCGTTACGACCGGCGTGACGATGCTGATCAAATCAATGTCATCTCGCGCGACGAGTGATTGCCAATCGCGTTCGACGTACGTGATGCCGAAGTCGCGCGCAACTTCCTCGGCGTGTTCGCGTCGCGCGCTGGCAATCGCCGTGACCTGCGCGTTCCGGCAATTCTGGAAGCCGGGAATCTGTGTTGTTTTCGCAAAGCCGGCGCCGATTATGCCGATCCGAACCTGATCGTGAGCCATGGTCCCAGATTATTACCTAACTCAATCAAACATCTAAATGTCGATCGACTCGTGGCCTGACCGAAGTGGGCGTTGAAATGGCGGGGCGACGCTGTCGGCCATGCGATTCGCTGAATCAACTCGGTTATGAATTTTACGGCTAACTCGCCACTGTGATTGTGTTACAAGAAGGACGCAAATTATCAATTGCCCGAGGACAACGCTTGACTCAAATCTTTCGCCCCGACATCGAGGGCCTGCGCGGCGTGGCGATCCTGCTGGTTGTTTTCTACCACGTGGGGCTGCCTGGGTTCTCGGGCGGCTATGTGGGTGTGGACGTATTCTTTGTCCTCTCGGGGTATCTGATCACCGGACTGCTGGTCAAAGAGATCGAGGAGACCGGTCGTCTGCGC